>MEDZ01000016.1 GCA_001724275.1 Gemmatimonadetes bacterium SCN 70-22 | reverse complement strand
ACGCCGCCTGGTCGCTGGCGTGCACGCTGGTGGGTGCCGGCATCGCGGCGTCGCTCCTCAAGGGATTCGACTGGGAAGAAGCGGTGGCACTCTCGGTCATCCTCCTCCTGCTCGTCCCCAACCGCACCCTGTTCTACCGCACCACCTCCTTCACGCAGGAGCGCCTCTCGACCGGGTGGGTCGCGTCGATCGTCGCCATCGTGGCGGCCAGCGTCGGCGTGGGGCTCTTCTCGTACCGGCACCTCGAGTTCTCGCAGGAGATCTGGTGGCGCTTCGCCGTGCGGGGTGACGCGCCGCGCTTCCTGCGCGCCACCGTCGGCGGGCTCGTCGCGCTCGGGACGATGGGGCTGCTGCGGTTGTTGCGGCGTGGGCGCGTTGCCCTTCCCCCACCCGACGCTTCCGCGCTGAACGTGGTGCGCGGCATTCTCCCGTCATCCACCAACGTGGAGGGGAACCTGGCGCTGCTGGGCGACAAGTCGTTCCTCATCAGCGAGCGCGGCGACGCGTTCCTGATGTACGCCGTGCGGGGGCGCAGCTTCGTGGCGCTGCACGAGCCGATCGGGAACCCGCAGTCCGGGCGCGAGCTCCTGCTGCGCTTCATGGCCGTGGCCGACCGCGCCGGGGGGTGGCCGGTGCTGTACCAGATCGGCCCCGACTACCTCCCGCTGTGCATCGAACTCGGCTTCGCCATCGTCAAGCTGGGCGAGGAGGCGTTCGTTTCGTTGCGTGACTTCACCCTCGATGGGGGGAGGCGGAAGGGGTTGCGGCGCAGCCATCGCGAGGCGGCGCGGGGCGGGGCGACGTTCGAGGTGGTGGAGCGCGGCGCGGTGCACACGATCCTGCCCGAGCTGGAGCGCGTCTCCGACTCTTGGCTGCAGCAGAAGGCCACCGCCGAGAAGGGCTTCTCGCTTGGCGTCTTCGACCGGGACTACCTGTGCAACTTCGACATCGCCGTGGTGCGCGTCGGGGAGCGCATCGTCGCCTTCGCCAACATCCTCACGGCGGGGAACAGCGATGTCTCGGTGGACCTCATGCGCCATGACGATACGGGCCCCGACGGGGTGATGGACTTCCTGTTCGCCGAACTCATGCTGTGGGCGCAGGGGCGGGGCTTCCGGCGCATGGGGTTGGGGATGGCGCCACTGTCCGGGTTCGAGCCGCACGCCTTCTCGACGCGGTGGGCGCGCATCGCGGCGCTCATGTACGAGCACGGCGAGGCGGTCTACAACTTCCAGGGGCTGCGGCGCTACAAGGAGAAGTTCGACCCGACCTGGGAGCCGCGCTACCTGGCGACGACGCATCGGATGGCGCTGCCCCGCATCCTCCTCGACGTCATGACGCTGATCTCGGGCGGGGTGCGAGGGCTCGTGGCCCGTTAGGCACCGCCGCCGGCGGGCGCCTCTCGCTCCGGCTCCCCCCGCACCAACCGCATGCAGCGCGCCCAATTCGCCTAACGCACCGGCTGCGCCTCGAGTGCGGGGGCCAGCAGCGAGGCAATTGCGTCGAATCCCTCCGTCAGCCGGTGCCCTCCGGGGCGCGCCACGCGCCGCACGACGGTCGTGTCGGCGGCCAGGCACCCTGTCGTGCGGTCATCCTCGCCGTACACGCACAGGACGTTCAGCCCGCGCAGACGCTCGATCTCGGGAGCCAACGCCACGTCGTCTGGCCGCTCCACGTCGCGGATGAGGTCGACCAGGTGGAACTGGAAGTTCGCCCGCGCCGACATCGAGACGAGCACCACCATGGCGAGGCGCGCGCGCAGGTCGGCCGGCCATCGGGCCGCGGCGAACGGGGCGATGTCGGCGCCGCGCGAGTAGCCGAGGAGGATGATCCGGTCGCGCCGCCACGCCTGGGAGTAGGCGCGGGCCACGCACGCCAGGTCGCGCGCCGCCTCGTCGGGGGAGCGCCGCGTGCGAAGGTAGGCGCGCATGTTCACCCCCACCACCGCGCTTCCTCGCGCGCGCAGCGCCTGCGCCACTTCCTCGTCTGCGTGAGCCCACCCGCCATCACCGGTGAGGAGGAGGACCAGCGGGGCACTCCCGGCCGGCGAGGGGCGCTCGATGAGCGGGAGCGGCGCGCCCTCGGTCGTCGTGCAGGGAACGGCATCGCCGACGTGGGCGGCGGCGGCCGGCGCGAGGTATCCAACGATGGAAAGCAGGGCGAGCGCGAGCGGCATTTGCGGTCCGGGGATGTCATGAGCAGGGAAAGGGGCGGCGCACGGGGCATCCGTGCGCCGCCCCTCCCTGCAACCTCGCGGGGCGTGGCTTTCGTCCCGATGAACGCCTACAGTGTCGCCACCTCGCCCACGGGCATGTTGTACCGCAGGCGGGCGACGACGCCCTCGCCCTGCGCGTCCATGTCGGCGGCCGCTTCCCCATTCACCTGGCGAACGGTGGCCCCGTGACCGATCGCCGCGCGCACCAGCTCGTCGGTTTCCTCCGGACGCCCGGCGACGAATCTCTCGCTGAGCAGGAGATCGGCCACGCCGTCGCGCTCCAGCAGCGCCCGGGCCGCCTCGAGGCCGGCCACCCCCTTCCCGCGGGCACCGTGTTCGTCCAGGATCTCGCGCACCAGCTCGCGGTCGCGTTGCATCTCCCGGTCGGCGATCGCCCGCGTCACCGCCTGGGCGAGCTCGAAATCGCTCACGTGAATGTCGACGTGATCCACCGTGATGGTGCGCGCCAGCATCGGCGACGGCACCTGCTGCCTGGCCGCCGTCACCGCCCGCGTGGTCCCCGTCAACACCACCCACCCTTCCTTGGCAGCGAGCGAGATCGCCTTCTCGACCGCATCGGCGTACAAGCGCTGGCGTGCCGCCATCTTCAGCCGGTCGGCCTCGTCCGCCGCCGTCGGGCCCCGGGTCCCCCGGTGGAAGGCACCCGTCGGCGCTCCGAGGTTCCGCTCGGCGTCGATGTCCTCCTTGGTCGACATCGTCTCCAGGCGCTCCACCAGCCGTGGCGGCTCATAACGGAAGAGGTGCGCGTTGCGGCCGTCGACCAGGAGGACCGCCGACGGCTCCCCGTACGACGCGCTCCTGAGGAGCGGCGCCAGGTGGATCCCCTTGCTCCACGTCGCCACGTTCGGCACGACCGTATCCGTCGGAGCCGCGTAGAGTACCTCCTCGGGCGAGACGATGACCACGACCCCGGGGCTTCGCAGGGCGCTCCTGCGCATGATCACCCATTGACGCAGCTGCTCGATGGCCTTCTCGAGATTCGTGCGCTCGGCGTGATTCCCGCCCTTCACGCGCGCGCGCAAGGCATCGAGCGCATGGTCCAGTTCGGCCTGCCACATGTTGCGCTCGGCCGGATTCTCCGAAGTCGTGTGGAGATACACGGTGAGCACCTGCCGCTCACGGTAGTCGGTCGCGAGGTGCGTCAGGTCTCGATAGCTGAGCATATGACACCACGGTAGAGATGTAACCCACCACCTGCACTCTCCACTGGCAATCTGTGTGGCGCGCATCGGCGTGCTGTCCGAAAGCCCCCCTCCGTCGTGAGGGTTATCGCCGACAGGTCGTGGCACGGTTCCGCTCCCCCCGCGCTACACCTCGAGCGGCATCTCCTCGAACGCCTCCTTGCGGCGCTTGAGCTCGGCCTCCGATGGGGCGCCGACATGCACCACGGCCACACCGCCGCCGAGCTTGGCAAGCCGCTCCTCGAGCTTCTCCTTGTCGTCGTACGAGGTTGCCCGCGCGATCTGCGCGCGCATCTCCTGGCAACGCCCCTCTATCGCGGCTCGCTCGCCGGCACCGCCGATGATCGTCGTGCTGTCTCGGTCCACCACCACGCGCTTGGCCCGCCCGAGCTGCGAAGTCGTCAGGTGCTCCAACGCCACGCCCATCTCGGGCGAGACGACCTGCCCCGCACACAGGACCGCGAGGTCGTCGAGCATCGCGCGCCGACGGTCGCCGAAGCCCGGAGCCTTCACCGCCGCGCACGGGAGCACGCCCCGCATCCGGTTCAGCACCAGCGTCGCCGGGGCATCTCCCTCCACGTCCTCGGCGACGATCAGCAGCGGGCGCCCCCATCGGCGCTCCACCAGCACCCACTTCGACTTGGGGCCGAGGGTCACGCGCACGGCGTCCGCCAGCGTCGTCGCCCCCTTGAGCACCCGCTCCCGCGCAGCGCCCCGGAGCAGCAGGCGCTTGGTGGTCGGCATGGTCCGTCTCCCGATCGGCTCGTGCCGAAACCCTATGGCGGGAATGCCGGAATGACCATGGGCGCCACACCCCACCACGACGGCGATTCCCCGTCACGCATCGGGACGGCTGCCAGCGCCTCCCTGACGGCTCCCGCGCGGTTTCCCTCTGGTCGCGAGGGGGCGCCGCACGGTAGGGTTGTGGAGCCGCGCGAGGTCGGTGCCGCGGCGGGGGCGGTCGTCCCCGGACCGCTCCGCGGAGTGGGAGGTGTCCCCTTGCCACGCCTGCGCATGCAGGCGCATCCCATGTCGAGGTTCATCGATCGGCTTGAAGCGGGGCGCACGCTCGCTGCGTCGCTGGTCGAGTACGCCGGTCGCGATGACGTCATCGTCCTCGGGCTCCCGCGCGGCGGCGTGCTCGTGGCCGCCGAGGTGGCCGATGCGTTGCAGGCGCCGCTCGACGTCTTCACCGTGCGCAAGCTCGGGGTGCCCTGGAACCGCGAACTGGCGGTCGGCGCAATTGCCACTGGCGGCGTGGAGGTGCTGGACCGCGACCTGATGGCGCAGCTGGGCATCACCATGCGTGACATGCAACCCGTGATCGAGAGCGAGCTCGTGGAGCTGGCGCGTCGCGATGCGCTGTTCCGCGCCGGGCGTGGCGAGCTTCGGCTCGATGGCAAGGTCGTGATCGTGGCGGACGATGGCCTGGCCACCGGGTCGACCATGGTGGCGGCGGTCGATGCGATCCGGGGCCTTGGCGCCGCCAGGATCGTCGCCGCTGCCCCCGTCGCATCGGACAGCGCGCGCGACCTCCTCCAGCGGCGCGCAGACCAGTGCGTCTGCGTGGAGGTGCCAGCGCCGTTCTACGGCGTCGGCATGTGGTACCAGGACTTCCACGACGTGGGCGACGAGGAGGTACTGGCGGTGCTGGCGGCGCATCCGAGCACACAACGCACGGCCGGGTGAACGACGGGGGGCCGCCGCACGGCGCCCGTGAACGAGGAGGGATGGCGATGCCCAGGACTCGAACGCTCAGCGATGCGGCACACGTCTCGCGCATCGTGACGCAGGAAGCGCGTCACCTGTCTGGTGAGGGCCATGACTTCGATCCGATCGTCGAGAGGGCGCGCGACGCGCGCTACGTCCTCATCGGCGAGGCCTCGCATGGGACGCACGACTTCTACCATTTGCGCGGGGAGATCACGAAACGGCTGATCCGCGAGCTCGGCTTTGCCGGAGTGGCCGTCGAGGCCGACTGGCCCGACGCCTTCCGCGTCAACCGCTTCGTGCGCGGGAGTCCCGGTGACCACGATGCCGACGAGGCGCTGGGCGGCTTCCGGCGCTTCCCGCAGTGGATGTGGCGCAACGTCGATGTCCTCGACTTCGTGGGGTGGTTGCGCGCACACAACGACCACCTCCCGGCGGGGGCACGTCCCGCGGGTTTCTACGGTCTCGACCTGTACTCCATGCACGCCTCGATGGCGGCGGTGCTCGAGTACCTGGACGTCGTCGACCCCGAGGCGGCGCGTCGCGCCCGTCACCGCTACGCCTGCTTCGACCACTTCGGCGACGACCCGCAGGAGTACGGCTTCGCCGTCTCGCGCGGGATGTCGGAGCCCTGCGAACCGGAGGTCGTGGCCCAGCTGGTGGACATGCAGCGGGGCGCCGCCGCCTACGCCGAGCGCGACGGCCGTCTCCCTCCCGACGCGCACTTCTTCGCCCAGCAGAACGCCCGCCTGGTGGCCAACGCCGAGCAGTACTACCGGGCGATGTTTCGCGGGCGCGCCGACTCGTGGAACGTGCGCGACCGCCACATGTTCGAGACGTTGCGCCTGCTGAGCGATCACCTGCGCGCGGAGACGGGAGGGGGTGCGAAGCTCGTCGTCTGGGCGCACAACTCGCACCTGGGCAACGCCGCGGCCACCGAGATGTCCGAGATGGGCGAGCTCAACCTGGGCCAGCTCGCCAGGCAGGAGTTCGGGAGGGAGGCGCTCCTGGTGGGCTTCAGCACGTACACCGGGACGGTGACGGCCGCTCACGACTGGGGGGGGCAGGCCGAGCGCATGATGGTTCGTCCGGGCCTTCCCGACAGCTACGAGCAGGTCTTCCACGACGCGGGGCCGCGCCTCCTCCTCGACCTGCGGGACAACGGCGTGCTCCGCGACGTGCTCGACGAGCCGCGGCTGCAACGCGCCATCGGGGTGATCTACCGCCCGCGCACCGAACGGCTGTCGCACTACTTCCGGGCCCGGCTCCCTGAACAGTTCGACGTCATGCTGCATTACGACACCACCCGGGCGGTGGAACCGCTGGAACGCACGGGCGCATGGGAGAAGGGGGAGCTCCCGGAGACGTACCCCTCAGCGCTGTAGATCGTTCGCGCATGGGACGCGGCCGCGCGATGCGATCGTGCGGCCGCACCTGCTGCCCCCCGCGAGCGCGCTAGTCGCGGCGCCCTCGCGCCCGCGCGGAGCGCAGCAGGAGCTTCCGCTCGGCGGCCGCCGCGTTGTGGCGCGTGCGCTCGATGACGTCCGGGTTCACCGAGATCGAGTCGATCCCCCACTCCACCAGGCGCTCCACGTACTCGGGGTGCACCGAGGGGGCCTGTCCACAGATGGACGAGGTCATCCCCAGGGCGCGGCTCGTCTCGATGATGTGCCGCACCGCATCGAGCACGGCCGGGTCGCGCTCATCGAAGAGCGGGGCCAGCACGGCGCTGTCGCGGTCCACCCCCAGCATGAGCTGCGTGAGGTCGTTGGAGCCGATCGAGACGCCGGTCACGCCGAGCTTCGCGTACTCGGGGAGCCAGTAGACCACGCTCGGCACCTCGGCCATCACCCAGAGCTGGAGCCCCGGCTGGGCGCCCAGCGGAGACCGGTCGATGATGGCGCGGCACGCCCGCAATTCCGAGAGCGTGCGCACGAAGGGGATCATCAGGTGGAGGTTCGGGAAGTCGCGCCACACCTGCGCCAGCGCCTCCAGCTCGAGGGCGAAGAGGTCGGGCTCGCGCGTGTAGCGGAAACACCCCCGGTACCCGATCATCGGGTTCTCCTCGTGGGGCTCGAATGCCTCGCCCCCGATGAGCGCCCGGAACTCATTGGTGCGGAAGTCGGTCGCCCGGTACACCACCGGGCGCGGGGCGAAAGCCCCGGCAATGGTGCGCAGGTCGGCCGCCATCCGCGCCACGAACTCCGCCGTGCGCCCTTCCTCGATGAGCACCCGCGGGTGCGTATTGCCTAACGCGGACAGGAGCATGAATTCGGCGCGCAACAGCCCCACCCCGTCCACGTCGCGGGCCGCCACCTCGGCGGCATGCGCCGGGTCGGCGAGGTTCACGTACACCCTGGTGGCCGTCACCGGACGCTCGCCGTAGCCTGCCGCGGCGGGTGTGGTGGGGACGGCCGCGCCGGCGGCAGTTGCAGCGGGCATCGGCCGGGGAGTGGTCAGCCCGGCGGTGATCGTCCCCGCCCCCCCATCCACCGTGATGGGGTCGCCGCTCCGGATCACCGCCGTCCCGTTCCCCGTCCCCACCACGCACGGGATCCCCAACTCGCGAGAGACGATGGCCGCGTGCGACGTCATCCCGCCGGCATCGGTGACGATGGCCGCCGCGCGCCGCATCACGGGAACCCAGTCGGGCGACGTCATGGGGGCCACGAGCACCTCGCCCGCCTGCAGCGTCGCCCCATCGGAGGCGCGGGCGATGACGCGCGCCACCCCGCTCCCGATTCCCGGGCTCGAGCCCAGTCCGCGCACCAGGATCGCCCCCTCGAAGGCGTGCGCGTGCGTCGCGGCGCCCGGTGCCATCCGAGGTGACGTGACGTCGCGCCCGCCCCCTCGCGATGTGCCGGCTGCTCCCGCCGCCCGCGCTGGCTCCGCCGGCTCCCCCAGTGTGGTGATCGGGCGCGACTGCACCAGGAAGGCCCGCCCGCCCTCCACCGCGAACTCCATGTCCTGCGGCGCGCCGTAGTGCGCCTCGGTCCGCGTGGCCATCGCGACCACCTGCCGCAGCTCGTCGTCCGATAGGACCATTTGCATCTGGCGGGGATCGCCAGCCAGCTCCACGCGGACGTTCTCTCCCGACGCCGGGTCGCGCGCGAGCAGGAACGACTTGTTCCCCGCCACGCGCTGCAGCACGCGCCCGGTCGATTTCTCCACCACGTAGCGGTCGGGCGTCACCTGCCCCAGCACCACCACCTCGCCCAGCCCCCACGCCGCCTCGATCACCAGGTGATCGCGGTTGCGGGTCGCCGGGTCGACCGAGAAGATGACCCCCGACTTGTCGGACTGCACCATGCGCTGCACGACGACCGCGATCGACGGCGCCACCTGCAACCCGTGCTTCGCCCGGTAAAAGAGGATGCGCGGGCTGAAACCCGACGCCCCGCACCCGCGCACGGCGCGCAGGAGGCGGTCGTCACCCTGCACGTTCAGGAACGACTCGAACATCCCGGCGAACGATGTGGCCGCCGAGTCCTCGGCGGTCGCGGAGCTCCGCACCGCCACCAGCGCCGGCGTCGCCGCCGTCCCCAGGGCGCGGTACGCCTCGAGGATCGGCGTCGCAATGTCCGAGGGGATCTCGGCGCCAAAGACCAGCGCTCGCATCGCCTCGGCCGCCTTCTGGAGAGCGACGCCATCGTCGACGTCGAGCGTAGCGGCGATCGCGTCGAGCTTCGCCTTGACCGCCGTGCGCGCCAGGAACGCGTCGTACACGGCGCTCGCCACCACGAAGCCATCAGGGACGGGGATGCCGGCACGAACCAGCTCGCCGAGATTCGCACCCTTGCCACCAGCGTCGGCAATACGCGAACGGTCGAGCTGGGCGAACGGAATCGTTATGGTGGGGTTCATGAGGGACCTGGTGGGAAAGAGCACGCGCCTCGGGCGATCCTTCGGCGATGATAGCCCCCGCGCGCTCATCCGTAAGCCCCGGGAAGCCGCCATCGTCACAGGAAATGCACGGCGGAATTTGGGGTGAATCCCGGACAGCAAGTATCGCCGCGAAATCGCATCGTCGGCGCGTGGGGGGCCCCGTCAGTCCGTGTCGCATGCCCAGCGGCGCCTCCCCCATTCCAACGCCGGGGCACGACACAGGAGTTCGAGCATGCCGAACGTTCACATCACGCGCGACGTCGAGGGCGAGCGTACCCTTCCGGTGTTCCGCGAGATCTCCGATCGGCTGGAGGCGGTCCGCAAGAAGGCCTTCGAGCTCTTCCAGGGGCGCGGCGGTGAACTCGGCCACGAGCTGGAAGACTGGGTCGCCGCCGAGCACGCGGTCATGGGATGGCCGGCCGCCGAGGTCACCGAGAAGCCGGACGCCTTCGAGGTCGAGGTGACGCTCCCGGGCTTCGCCGCCACGGAGGTCGAGGTCACCGCGTCGCCGAAGGAGATCATCGTCCACGCCGCCAGTCATCACGAGAGGAAGGGCGAGGACACGAAGGTCATCTGGAGCGAATACGGCTCCAACGACGTCTATCGCCGCTTCGCCCTGCCGACGTCGGTGAATGCGGACAAGGTTTCCGCGCACCTGGACGACGGAATCCTCCACGTGATCGCGCCCAAGGTGGAGGTCGGCGCCGGGAAACGGATCTCCGTCTCGACGGCCTAGCGATCCGCGATCTCGGCTTAGGGGTGTCGCCGACGGCAAGGTGGGGTGCTTCGCCCTTGCTGCTGGCGGCACCTCTCGGCACATTCGGGCACCACCGTTCCGCGGACGACCTTCGACCCGGGGGCTGCATGCCGACCGTCACGACACGCCATTCCGAGCTGCATCGCGCCTCACGCATCGGATGGCTCCGGGCCGCGGTCCTTGGCGCCAACGACGGCCTCGTCTCCACGGCGTCGCTGGTGGTCGGTGTGGCATCGGCCGAGGCCTCGGCGCGCGCGGTCCTGGTGGCCGGGGTCGCCGGGTTGGTTGCGGGGGCGATGTCGATGGCGGCAGGCGAGTACGTCTCGGTGAGTTCCCAGGCCGATACCGAGGAGGCAGACCTCGCGCGCGAGCGAAACGAGCTCGCGACCGACCCCGAGTTCGAGCTCGACGAGCTGACGGACATCTACGTGCAGCGCGGCGTCTCGCCCGAGCTGGCGCGGCAGGTGGCCATCGACCTCACCGCCAAGGACGCGCTGGCCGCCCACGCGCGCGACGAGCTGGGCTTCACCGAGACCTCCGCCGCGCGCCCCCTGCAGGCCGCGCTCGCCTCGGCCGCCACCTTCGCCGCCGGGGCCATCCTCCCGATCGTCTTCGCCATCCTGGCGCCCGAGGGCAAGGTGACGATGGTCGTGGCGGCCGGGACCTTCGTGGGGCTCGTCGCCCTGGGGGCGACGGCGGCAAGGGCAGGGGGAGCGCCCGTGATGCGTTCGGTGCTGCGCGTCACCTTCTGGGGCGTCCTGGCCATGGCGGCGACGGCCGTCGCCGGGCGGCTCTTCGGAGCCGCCGGGTAGCTGCTGGCCCGTTCGGACCGGGGGCGCCTCGAGGGGCAACGTTTCGCCCCCGACAGTGGTAGCATTCGGGGTACGCCCGCGCTCGCCGCGCTCCCCGCCATCCATCCGTCCCGAACGTCATGCAGATCCGCCTGGCCTCACTCGCACTCGTCGCCATGGGGGCGTGCGCCTCGCCCCGTACCGCTCCCGTCGCCACGGCGCCTGCCCCTGCCGCGAGCGCACCAGCGAGCGCACCGGCGACCGCGCCCTCGCCCGCCGCGGCCTCCGTGCCGACACCGCCCCCGGCGCCCGCGCTCACCGAGGCGCCCGCCGACTGGCAGCTCCTCGACGCCTCGGCCGACCGAGTGCCCGGGATCAGTGCGCGACGCGCGGAGCAGGAGCTCCTGGCGGGGCGCAAGCCCGCGCGCACCGTGGTGGTCGCCGTCATCGACGGCGGCGTCGACACGGCGCATGTCGACCTGCGCGCCAACCTCTGGCACAACCCGCGTGAGGTGGCAGGCAACCGCAAGGACGACGACGGCAACGGCTACGTCGACGATACGTACGGCTGGAACTTCCTGGGCGGGGCCAACGGGGAGAACGTCAACTGGGACACGCTCGAGCTCACGCGTGAGCAGGTGCGCTGCACGCAGCAGCCGCCGATGCCGGCCGATCCCGAGGGGCGCGCACGCTGCGAGGCGATCGCCAAGGAGTTCGCCGCCAAGCGCACCGAGTACCAGCAGCTGTCGCAGCAGGTGCAAATGATGGACGGGATGTACGCCCGCGTGACGCGCATCCTCGGGCACGAGATCCCCCCCGATTCGCTCAACGCGGCCCGTGTGACCGCGCTCCAGCCCGCGGCCGACAGTGTGCGGGCGGCGCGCGACCTGTATCTCCGCATGGCGGCGAGCGGGATCACGGGCGAAGCCATCTCCGACGCCAAGACGGACCTCGAGGGGCGCCTCGACTACGGGCTCAACACCGACTTCAACCCGCGGACCATCGTGGGCGACGACCCGAGGAACGTGGCCGAGCGCCACTACGGCAACCGTGACGTCACCGGGCCGGACGCCAAGCACGGGACGCACGTCGCCGGGATCATCGGCGCCGTGCGGGGGAACGACGCGGGGAGCATCGACGGGATCGCCAGCGCCGTGAAGCTGATGGTCGTGCGCGCCGTGCCTAACGGCGACGAGCACGACAAGGACGTGGCCAACGCCATCCGCTATGCCGTGGACAACGGGGCCCAGGTCATCAACATGAGCTTCGGGAAGGACTTCTCCCCCGACAAGGGGGCGGTGGACGAGGCGGTGAAGTACGCCGACTCGCGCGGCGTCCTCCTCGTGCACGCCGCCGGCAATGACAGCAAGGACCTGGCGACGGAGGCCAGCTACCCGACGCCGGAATACGCCGGCGGCGGGCGTGCCGCCAACTGGATCGAGGTCGGGGCAGCGGCCTGGCAAGGGGGCGAGAAGCTCGCGGCCGGCTTCACCAACTACGGAAAGGCGCAGGTGGACGTCTTCGCTCCCGGGGTCGACATCCTCTCGACCATCCCCGGCGGCCGCTACGCGCGCGAGAGCGGGACCAGCATGGCGGCACCGGTGGTCTCCGGCCTGGCCGCCCTCCTCATGAGCTACTTCCCCAAGCTCACGGCAGCCGACGTCAAGCGGATCATCCTCGAGTCGGCGACCGACTACTCCGGCACCATGGTCGTGCGGCCCGGGTCGCAGTCGGGAGAGAAGGTGCGCTTCGGCGACCTCTCGCGCACCGGCGGCGTGGTCAACGCCTACACGGCGGTGAAGGCGGCGATGGCGGCCAGCGGGATGGTGCAGTAAGGCGACGTCGCGCAGGTGAGGCGCGCGGGAGGGGGCACCCCTCTTCCCGCGCGTCGTCGTTCGTGGATCAGCGTGCGCCCTGCATCTCCTGCACGAGGGTACGCCGGGCATCGGCGATCAGCGTGCGCGTCCGCTCGCGCAGCGACGGCACGTCGTCCATCGTCATCCCCGCCGTCTCGATCGGCGTCAGCACCTTGACCCGGGCGCGCGCGGACTGGAAACGAAACGTCCCCTTCGCCATGCAGTCGCGCGTCCCGGCCACGACGATCGGGAGGATCGGCGCCTGGGTCTCGATCGCCAGGCGGAAGGCGCCATCCTTGAACGGGAGGAGCTCGCCATCGCGCGAACGCGTCCCCTCGGGAAAGATCATCACGCTCACGCGCTTGGCCAGGCGATCGCGTGCCAGCTGCATCGCCTGCACCACGCTGGAACGCTCGCCACGCCGCACCTCGATGTCGCCGGCCATGCGCATCATCCAGCCGAAGCAGGGAATCCTGAACATCGTCTCCTTCGACATCCACTTCATCTCCCACGGCAGGTGGGAGATCAGGAAGATGTCGGCGTACGATTCGTGGTTGGAGACGGCGACGTACGGCCGGCGCGGATCGCGGATCACCTCCCCCGCGACCTCGAACTTCCAGAGCGGGTTGAGCTTGACCGAGAGCACGCCGAGCACGCGCAGGAAGCGCCCGGCGGCATAGCGCCCCTTGTCGAACGGGGCGGTGGCGATGAAGACGAGGAAGGCGACCGGGGTGCCGATGATCACGAGCGCGACCGTCTCGACCCACGCCCACGCATTGAGGAGCTGTGCCATGCGGGAAACCTAACCGCCCCGGCGCATGCCCGGACCCACGTCGTCCCCCGGCGACAGCAACGGCCCGCGCGGCCGGCCCCTACTGCACCACCGCCTTTCGCCGAAGCGCCTCGATCTCGTCGATCTCCCGGGGCACGAGCGAAATGCGCACCAGCTTCCCGTTCTCCAGCACGTAGTCGTCCTCGATGCGCACGCCGGTGTTGCGGTACTTCACCGCCGCCGCCTTCGCGTGGGCGATCATCGCCCGGTTGCGCGGCGTGTCCGGGAGGTCCTTGAAGACGTTGTCGCGCACGTAGATCCCCGGCTCGATCGTGAAGGCGTCGCCGTCCTGGAACCGGAACGGCGGGACGTTGCTGAACTGCCCCGGGTCGTGCACGTCGAGCCCGATGCCGTGAATGAAGCCGTGGTAGACGTACAGGTACCACTGCGGGCAGGTCCCGTCGGCATTCGCCCACGTCCCCGGGCAGAGCCCCGGGGGCGGATCGAACGACGCGGTCGGCGACTCGATGAGGTCGAGCCTCGCCAGCCCCGCCTTGAGGACGACGTACGCCGAGTCGGTGGGGACGTTGCGCGCCACCCCCGGCTTGATCTGCCGCTCGGCGGCCTTCTGCGCGTCGAGGACGATCTGGTACACGGTACGTGCTTCCGGCGTGTAGCTCCCGTCCACCGGGAGGGTGCGCGTCACGTCGGCCGAGTAGCCGTCGTAGTAGGCGGCGACGTCCATGAGGACCACCTCGCCCGCCTTGGCCTCGCGGAACGACGCCGGCCAGTGGAGGACGGTGGAGTTGCCGCCAGCCCCAACGATCGACGTGTATCCGGGGCCGTCGGCGCCCAGCTTGCGATACGTCGCCTCCATCACCGCCTGGATCTCGCTCTCCTTCATCCCCGGGCGGATGGTGCGCATCACCTCTTCGTGCGCCCGGGCCGAGATCTCGGCGGCCTTCTTGATGATCGCGAGCTCGGCGCCGCTCTTCCTCGCCCGCAGCTGCTCGACCGCGCGCGTGAGGTCGGCGACCTTGACCCCACGATTCCGCAGCGCGAGCTCGGCGACGAAGTTGCGCCCGAACGAGAGCGTGTCGCGCCCCTCGAACTCCGCCGACTGCGCGTCGGAGATGGCGTACACGGGAAGCCCGGTCCTGGCCAGCGAGTCGGCCACGTGTTGCAGCTCGTCGGTGTAGCGCGCCTGGAGCCCCAGGTCGTTCGCGACCTCGGCGGGGGTCTTGCGATCGCCCAGGTAGAGCGCCGTGCGCGCATTGGGCTTCTCGACGAAGAGCGTGGACGTCACCGTGCCGCCGCGCTTGACCATGACGAACGCGGCGTTGGACTCGAGAAAGCCGGTGAGATAGCGAAAGTGCGGCGCCTGGTAGAACGGCGGCCAGTGATTGACCGGCTCGCGCCGCCCGAAGGCGAGGACCACGCCGCTGTCGATGCGGGCCGCGAGCGCGGCGCGGCGTGCGGCGTACTCGGCCACCGGTATCTGCGCGTGCGCCGCGCGCGGGAGTGCCGCCAACGCGGTGGCCGCGAGGGCGACCGCGGCCACGGTCAACGCGTTGCGCACACCGGCGTCGGTGCGCGCACCCATCGCCCAGCTGCAAGCATCCATCATGCAAGGCTCCATCGTCATGGTGTCGTGCGTGGTCGGCGCCGGCGGCTCACGCCAGCCCCAGGTGCTTCAGTACTTCCGGCGGCGGTCCGTCGAACGTCGGCAGCGCCACGTTCCCCACGTAACCGATGTCCTTCATCCCCTCGTCGGTGGTGTAGAACCCCTCGGCCGTGAGGCTGCGCACCCGGTCGAAGAACCTCGCCGCCTGCCGGTACCCCGGCTTCGCCTTCTCGGCATAGCAGATGTCGTCGCAGATGGCGGTGCGCTGGGCGTCGGTGGCCTCGTGGAACGCCTTCCCGAAGCGCTTCGCGCTCTCGACATCGAGCCAGAGCAGCCCTCCGCGCACCTGCACCAGCGCCTTCTGGTACCACTCCGACGGCGCGCTGACGTACTCGTTGATGTACGACGGCACCCCCACCGCCGACGCCGAGGGCGACTTCTCGTCGGCGGGGATGATCATGTCGCACAGCGCCGTCAGCGTCGTCAGCTCCGCCGCCGTGAGCTTCATCTCCCACGTGACCTTCGGGTTGAGCAGGTCCGGATCGCTCGGCGTCCCCCGAGGGCCAACTGTCGGCGCCCCACCCGAACGCGCCGCTCCACCTCCGCCGGCGCCCGACGCCCCCTTCTCCCCCGGCGCGCACGCCGCGACACCTCCAACCACTGGCAGCGCCACCGCCGTCGTCGCCAGCACCTTGAGCGCCGCCCGCCGCCCCATCCCCCCCCGCCGCGACTCCCCCCCGTGCCCCCCGTGAACCTCCGTCCCCTCCGTGTCGAGAACTTCCGGCACCGTCTCCCGCCTCGTGTCGCTCATCCGATGCTCCGCGTCTTCAGTTGCTCGACGATGTGATCGCACGTCCGCCACGCCAACGCGAGAATCGAAAGCGTCGGGTTCTTGTCCGCGTTGGACACGAAGGGCGCCCCGTCCGTGACGAAGAGGTTCTGCACGTCCCACGACTGGCACCACTCGTTCAGCACCGAGTCGCGCGCCCTCGTCCCCATGCGGCACGTCCCGACCTCGTGGATGATCTGTCCCCCCTTCGCGATCACCTTCGCCCCATCCGTCTCCACCTTCCCGTTCACCTTCCCCCCCATCCCCTCGATGATCCCGGCGAAGGTCTTCACCATGTGCGCCGCCTGGCGCGTCTCGTGTTCGCTGAACTTCCAGTGGAAGCGCAGCACCGGGATCCCCCACTGGTCCACCACGTCCGGGTCCAGCTCGCAGTAGCAGTCCTCGTTGGGGATCATCTCGCCACGGCCGTCGAACCACATCCACGAACCATAGTAGCGGCGTGCCGCCTCCTTGAACCGCTTGCCGTAGGCCCCCTCGGTAAGGTTCCCCAAACCGCCGAATGCGCCCGACTCCGGCATGCTGCGTCCGCCGCCGAACTCGATGTGGTAGCCGCGCGCGAAACCCAGCTTCCCGCGCTTCTGCTCCTTGTACAGCCACCACGGCATGTACATGTGCATCCCGTTCGCGCCGTCCTGGTTGTGCGGCGGCAGGTTCTCCAGCGCCGGGATCTGGCCGCCGATTCCCGCGCCCACGGTGTCCATCAGGTACTTCCCCACCAACCCGCTCGAGTTGGCGAGCCCGTTGGGGAACTGGCTCGAGCGCGAGTTGAGGAGGATGCGCGCCGTCTCGGCGGCGCTGGCGGCGAGCACCACCACCCGCGCCTGCACCCGGTGATCGGTGCGCGTCCGCTTGTCGATGTACGAGACTCCCGTCGCCTTGCCTGATGCGTCCACCGTCACCTCGCGCACCATCGCGTCGGCGATGATGTCCACGTTCCCCGTGGCCAGCGCCGGCGGGAGGAGCACCGTCGTCGACTGGAAGTTGGCGCGCACCGAGCACCCGCGCCCGCACGGCGTCGCCCACAGGCAGGCCTGGCGCTGCCGCATCGACTCGGCCAGGACGCGCTGCGCCAGCGCGTTGTCAGGGTGGATCTTCTTCGGGAGCGTGTCGGCATCCTGGCGCTGCGTCATGATGGCCAGGTGCGCCGGGATCACCGGGATGCCTAACGGGTCGCAGGCCTTCCTGGCCAGCAGCTCGGTGGCGCGCGGCTTGGGCGGCGGCATCAGCACGCCGGGCGATGACCGCGGCGTGTTCTCCAGGTCGTCGTCGCCCCCGTAGACGCCGATCAGCATCTCCGTCTTGTCGTAGTACGGTGCCAGGTCGGCGTAGGAGATGGGCCAGTCGGCGCCGAGCCCGTCGCGCGTCCTCGGCTTGAAATCGTACTCCCCCATGCGGAGCGAGATGCGCCCCCAGTGGTTCGTGCGCCCGCCCAGCATGCGGGCGCGCCACCACATGAAGTCCGAGCCCGGCGCCGTCGTGTACGGCTCGCCCGGGACCTCCCACCCCCCGTCCACCGTGGCGTCGTAGAAACCGAAGGGCTTCTCCCTCGACCCCGCCCCGCGCAGCGGCGCCTGCCGCGGGAGGTTGAACATCGGCGTCTCGGCCTGCGGGTCGTAGCGGCGCCCGGCCTCCAGGACCAGGACCTTGAGCCCCGCCACGCCCAGCTGGTAGGCCGCCATCCCGCCCCCGGCCCCCGAACCGACGACGATGACGTCGTAGGCGGTCTGCGACTTCGGATTCTGCAGGAACACCCGGCGTACGCTCCGGTGAAGGTCGGGAGCCAATCTACGCGCGGGGGCGGGGTTGGCGAGGCGCGGTAGCCGCCACCCCCTTCCCCGGATAGTTTCGCCCGATGTCCCACACGCCGAAGCGCGACGCCACCCACGCCGCCGCCGAGCATCAGGCAGCCGTGCAGGAATTCCTCGCCACGGCACGCGCCGTCCCCGAGCGCGAGTGGGAGCGCCCCGTCGCCCGCGGGAAGTGGTCGCCGGCGCAGATCGCCGAGCACCTGCGCCTGACGTATGCAGTCGCGCAGAACGAGTTGGCCGGCGGGTCGGGGGTGAAGGTCCGGACGTCGTGGCTGCTACGCACCTTCCTGCGCTGGCGCATCCTCCCGCGCATCCTGAAGACGGGGAAGCTTCCCGAGGGGGCCAGGGCGACGCGCGAGATCCGCCCTGGCGATGGCCCCTTCGACCGCGAGCAGCTGTTGTCGGCGCTCGCCACGTCGGCCAGGAACGCCGAAGCGTCGATCGTTCGGCACTGGGACGACCGACCCATACACCTGACACACCACATCTTCGGCGGGCTCGATGCCGCGACGACGATGCGATTCGCGACCGTGCACACGCGGCACCATGCGCGCCAGATCGCCGAGCGCGCCTCGGGGTAGCAGGGATGGCAGGGGGCCATCCCGCCCTCCATCTTCGACGAGTACCCTCGGCACACGCGGCCGCCGCCGGCCGTCATTCCCCTCCCCCCGATCGATGTCGACGTCCCTCTCGCGCTCCCGCTCGTCCGCCGCACGCGCGTTCGTCCCGCCGGCGCTGGCGCTGGCCGTCCTGTCGCTGGCCTCCGTCGGCTGCTACAGCTACCGGCCGGTCACGCCGGCCCGCGTCGCCCCCGAGCAGGAGGTGCGGCTGCAGCTGACGGCGGTCGCCGTCGATCGCCTGCGCAACGGCGCCAACAACGAGCGGCGACTCCTGCAGGACTTCTCGGTCAGCGGGACGGTGACCAGCGTCAGCGCCGACAGCATCGTCGTCTCCGTCCCCACCGCGACCGTCCCCGACGCGGGGGCGCGCTCCATCACCTTCCGCCAGCCGCTCCCCCTGGCCCGCAGCGAGGTGCAGCAGGTGGAGCTGCGCACGCTGGACCGGAAGCGGACGACGATCACGTCGATCGTGGTCGGCGGGCTGGCGCTCGCCGCCGCGGTGATCGCGATCGAGCGAGGCGGCGAAGCCTCGGGGACCACGCCGCCCATCGGCGGGCCCAACGAGATCAGGATCCCGCTGCTGCTGCGGGTGAGATAGGGACGGAGAACGGCGCCTCGCGGCGCCGTCTCTCGTCTTCTCGTCTTCTCGTCTTCTCGTCTTCTCGTCTTCTACGAGACGACATTCGGCCTGTCGCGCTTGATCTCCTCCGTCGACGGTTTGAGCTCCGGGAGCCCCGCCGCCTTCAGGATCGCGTTCAGCCGCGGCAACCGGCTGTTCATCCCCTTGCTGATCGCCGCCACCTGCTCGTCGAGCGCCTTGCTCAGCGTGGTGAAGGCCTCCAGCGCCTGCTTGGTCGGACGATACTCCCCCTGCCCCACCACGCCGGCCAGCGCCGCGATCTGGTTGTTCAGCTTGATGGGGTAGTTGAGCGGGTCCTGCGAGCTCTGGTTCTTGACCTGGTACACCTCCTGCTCGCCGGCCGACATGTCACCCATCATCTCGTCCGACAGCTGCTTGAACTCCTGCGCCGCCGCCCCGGTCAGCTTCGGGGCGCGATCGCCCACCTGCCACCGCATGTTGCGCACCAGGCGCACCGCGTTGTTGGCCTCGGTGGTCTTGTCGCGGATGGCGATCAGCATCCTGAATTGCGCCTGGAGATCGGCATCCGTGGCGTCGGAGCGCGGATCCTTCAGCAGGCGGAAGGTGTGCGACTGCGCCTCGCCCCCCACGGTCATCCGCACGCGGTACGTCCCCGGCGGCGCCACCGGCCCCGTCGTCCCCGCGGCCCACATGATCAACCCGTCGAAGCGCACGGCGTCGGGATAGCGCATGTTCCAGGCGAAGCTGTTCATCCCCGCCTTGTTCGGCACCCGGGCCGGGCGCGGCGGGCGGGAGAAGAGCTCCTCCAGGTCGACCATCTGCATCATCGCCCGCGGATCGCTGAAGCGGGCGGTGGCGACCTTGGTGGCCGAGTCGCGCGTGAAGCCGGCCTTGTTCACCATCGAGTCGATGGCCGCCGCCTTCATCGCCTCCACGCGCAGCGAGTCGGCCGCCGTCTCCGGGTCCTGGTCGCTGGTGAAGGCGGCGATCGCCTTCCCGGCCGCATCGAGGAACTCGAACGTCACCTTCTGGTTGGGCTCCTTGAGGTAGTACTGCATCAGCGCCCCGCCCGGCGGGTTGGCGCCGACCCCGCCGCCGCCACCCATCATCTCCATGAGCTGGGCGAAGAAGCCGCCGCCGAAGTCGCTGCGATAGGTGTCGTTAGGCCTGAAGAAGTGCGCCGCCTTCGCCGGCACGTCCGCCGTCAGCTGCCGCAGCGCCGAGATGTTGTCCATCACCCAGAACGACCGCCCGTGCGTCGCGGCGATCACGTCGTTGTCCTTGATGCGGATGTCGTGCACCGGGACCAGCGGGAGGTTGCGCCGCAGCGAGGCCCAGTTGCGCCCGTCGTCGAACGAGACGTACACGCCGCGCTCCGTCCCCGCGAACAGGAGCCCGCGCCGCACCGGGTCCTCGCGCACCACGCGCAGGAAGTGATCGGGGGCGATCCCGTTCACGATCTTCTCCCACGTCTTGCCGTAGTCGGTGGTCTTGTAGATGAGCGGTGACTTGTCGCCCAGCTGGTAGCGGTTGGCGGCCACGTACGCCGTCCCCGCGTCGAAATGCCCGGGCTCGATGATGCTGATGCGGGTGAAGTCGCCGATGTCCCTGGGCGTCACGTTCTCCCAGCTCACGCCGTTGTTGCGCGAGATCCAGACCAGGCCGTCGTCGGTCCCCACCCACAGCACCCCCGGCCGCACCGGGGACTCGTCGAAGGCGAAGATGAGGGCATAGGTCTCCACCCCCGTCTGGTCCTTGGTGATCGGCCCCCCCGACGCCTCCATCGTCGACGGATCGCGCCGCGCCAGCTCCGGCGACACCGCGATCCAGCTCTCCCCTTCATCGGTGGAGCGGAAGAGGCGCGAGCCGGCGGCGTACAGCACGTTGGGATTGTGGCGCGAGAAGACGATCGGGAAGGTCCACTGGAAGCGGACCTTGATGTCCTTCGACGAGTACCCCATCGGGTTGATCGGGTACACCGTCACGTCGCGCGTGAAGCCGGTCTTGAGGTCCTTGCGCGTGAGGAGCCCGCCGTAGCTCCCGGCGAAGACGATCCCCGGCTTGGTGGGGTGCGGCGTGACGTACCCCGACTCGCCGCCGCCGGCGTCCTTCCAGTCGGAGATGTTCACCCGCCCCTCGCCCCGGCTCGGCCCGCACAGCGTGGAGTTGTCCTGCTGCGCGCCGCAGATCATGTACGGATAGTCGTTGCTCGTGTCGACGTGGTACATCTGCGCCGTCGGGAACTCCTGGTCGGTCCAGCTCTTCCCGCCGTCGGTGCTGACGGTGGCGCCGCCGTCGTTCCCCTCGATCATTCGCTTCGGATCGTTGGGGGCGATCCACAGGTCGTGGTTGTCGCCGTGCGGCACGTTGATGAACTCGCGGAACGTCTTCCCGCCGTCGTGCGAGCGATAGAAGCTCACGTTGAGCGCGTAGACGACGTTGGTGTCCTTGGGGTCGGCGGCCAGGTTGGAGTAGTACCAGGCGCGCTGCCGCAGCTTGCGGTCACGGTTGATGTAGCTCCATGAGCCCCCCGCGTCGTCGGAGCGGTACACCCCGCCCGAATCGTGCTCGATGACGGCCCACACGCGGCTCGGCTTGGCCGGCGACACCGCCAGCCCGATCTTCCCGATCACCCCCGTGGGGAGCCCCCGGGCCGTCTTCGTCAGCGACACCCAGGTGGTGCCGCCGTCGGTCGACTTCCAGATCCCGCTCCCCATCCCGCCTGACGAAAGCGACCATGACGTGCGGTACGCCTGCCACGTCGCCGCATAGATGACGTCGGGGTTCGACGGATCGAGCTGGATGTCGATCGCCCCCGTGGAATCGTTGACGAACAGCACCTTGGTGAAGCTCTTGCCGCCGTCGGTCGTCTTGTAGACGCCGCGCGTGCTCCCGGCCTTGAACGGATTCCCGAAGACCGCCAGCCACGCCACGTCCTTGTGCGCGGGGTGGATGCGGATCGCGGCGATGTGCTCCTCGCGGAAGCCGAGCATCGTCCAGCTCTTTCCGCCATCGGTCGTTTTCCAGAGCCCGTCGCCGCCGGCGGTGTTGCCGCGGATGTCGGTCTCGCCCCCCCCGACCCAGACGATGTCGGCGTCCTGCGGGTCGACGGCGATGGCGCCGATCGTCCCGCCGAAGTACTTGTCGCTGGCGGCGCTCCAGTTCTGCCCCCCGTCGACCGTCTTGAAGACGCCGCCCCCGGTGGTCCCCATCCAGTACTCGTTAGGGCGCTGCACCGACCCGGCCACCGCCACCGACCGTCCGCCGCGCGCCGGCCCCATCTCGCGCCAGCGGAGCGCGCCGAAGACCGTGGAGTCGAAGGTGAGGGGCGCGGTGGGGGCTGGCTGCGTCGCGGTGACACGCGCCCCTGCGGGGCGAGTGGCGGGGCGCACCTGGGCGCCAAGTGCCGCGAGCGGCGTCACCAGGGCGGCGACGACCACGGCCGGAAACCACGCCTGACGGCGCGGGCGAGGGCGGGGGGACATCAGCGTTCTCCGGATGGTTCGGGAAGGTGAGGCGAACGCGCCAAGATCCGGAGGCGCGGGACGAGGCGCAAGCGGGAGGGTCCCGCCACCGCCGCCTGGTACGGGCAAAATCCCCCGGAAAGAGCCCCACTATCGCCAGCGACAGGGCCGTTCCGTACTTTGCCGGCCATGACACCACGGCAATGGGACGTCGCGGCAATCGCCGGTCGGCTTGCAGCGATGATGGGGCGTTGGGAGGGAGGGGCGGCGACCGAGCAGGCGGCGCTGCAGGGGTTCATCCTCGACCTGTGCCAGGCGCTCGGCGTCACCGCGCCCACGCCCCCCACCGACGACTACCGCTTCGAGTACCCGGTCCACGTCATCGACCGCGACGGCAACCTCGCGAACAACAGGATCGACTGCTATCGCGCCGGCCACTTTGCCCTCGAAGGGAAGGCGACGGGCCACGCCAGTGCCGACGACAACCGGATGCGGCGCGCCTTCGGCCAGGTGCGCACCTACGTCGCGCACGTTTCTGGTAACCCGCCGCCGTATCTGATGGTGCTCGACCTCCCGCGACACCTCATGGTGTGGGATCGCTGGAGTGGACGATACGGTGACTTCGCGGCCGGCAAGCGCATCAACCTCGCCACACTGCACACCCGCCCCGAAGACATCGCCCTCTTGTGCGACATCTTCGAGCAGCCGGAGGTGCGCGATCCGCGCGGACGCGCGCAGGCCGTGACCAGGGAGATTGCGGGGAAGCTGGCCGAGCTCGCGGCCACGCTGGAGGATCGCCTCGGCGACCAGGAACGCGTCGCGCGCTTCCTGATGCGCTGCGTCTTCTCCTGCTTCGCCGAAGACGTGGGCCTCCTTCCCACCGGGATTTTCCAGCGGACGCTCGAGGTCGGGCTCAACGCCGGGGGGGCCGGCCATGTGTCGCGCGCCCTGGCTCTTCTCTGGAAGACGATGGACGAAGGGGGGATGTATGGCGCCGAGCAGCTGTCGCGCTTCAATGGGCATTTCTTCCAGTTCGTCGAGGCGCTCCCGCTGGAGCCGAGGGAGGTCAGTCTCCTCATCGAGGCGGCACGCTTCGACTGGTCGCGCGTGGAGCCGAGCATCTTCGGGACGCTGCTGGTGCGTGCGCTCGACCCTGCCGAGCGCCATCGACTCGGGGCAGAGTACACGCCGCGCGAGTACATCGAGCGCCTGATCGAGCCGACCGTGCTCGAGCCGCTCCGCGAGCGGTGGACTGCCGTGCAGGCGGCGGTGCTGCAGCTGGAGGCGTCGGGGAGGAAGCGGGACCGCGAGAAAGCCCGACTCGAGCTGCGCGCGTACCACGAGTGGCTGCGCTCACTGCACTTCCTCGATCCGGCGTGCGGGAGCGGGAACTTCCTGTACGTGACGCTGGCGGCCGTGAAGCGCATCGAGTTGGAGGTGCTCAACGAAATTCAGCGCCTCTCCGAAGGCCAAGGCGGGCTTGTACTCGACGAGGTGCATCCCCGTCAGTTCCACGGGATCGAGATCAAGCCGTGGGCGCGGGAGATTGCCGAGTTGACGTTGTGGATCGGCTATCACCAGTTCTGGCGCGACACGCACGGTGGCCGCACGCCGCCGACGCCGATCCTGGAGGATACGGGGACGCTGGAGTGTCGCGACGCAGTACTGGCGTGGGACGAGATCGTGCACCGGCCGGAGAAGGACCGTCCCGACCCGACGCCGCGTGTCAGGCATCCGGTGACGGGGGAGCTGGTGCCGGATCCGGAGGCCAAGCTCCCGTACTACGAGTATGTGGGGGCGAGACCGGCGGAGTGGCCGAAGGCGGATTTCATTGTGGGGAATCCGCCGTATATCGGGAACAAACGGATGCGGGGGGCGCTGGGGGATGGGTATGTGGAGGCACTTCGTTCGACGTACGCGGATGTTCCTGAAGGTGCAGATCTGGTGATGTACTGGTGGCACAAGTGCGCTCAGCTAGTCTCGATAGGAGTCGTCGAACGCACTGGTCTCATCACGACCAACAGCATCACGCAGGCGTCGAATCGGTCTGTCGTTCGAAAGGCCGCCGCGTCCGGAGCGATCGTTCGATGGGCCGTCGCAGATCATCCGTGGGTGGACGATGTGGAAGGGGCCGCGGTTCGCGTCGCGATTACGGTGCTCGGGAAGGTGAGCGATGACGGAGTTACGCTCGTAGAGGTTGACGATGCAGCGGCCGTCGTCCGAACCCTTCGGGTGGATCGCTTGAATGACGACCTGACAGCACATGCGAATGTCGCGTCCGCCGCATCGACTCCCCTACTGGCGAACGCCGGTATAGCGAGCCAAGGGTTCAGCCCACAGGCTCGTGGGTTCCTTCTCACTCCTGCCGAGGCCTATCGGTTGCTCAGTGAGCCGGGGTACGAGCTGGTCGTTCGCCCATTCCTGACAGCCCGTGATGTGACGCAATTGACCAGAGGAGCTTTTTCGATCGACTTCGCACTGATGTCTCTCGAAGAAGCTCGAGCTTTTCCGATGGCGTACCAGATTGCCCACGATCGGGTTCTTCCAGAGCGACGGAACAATAAACGAAAGGCATATCGCGACCTTTGGTGGCGCTACGGAGAACCTCGGAAGACGCTACGAAGCGCACTGCATGGTCTTCGCCGCTTCATCGTGGTACCGTACACGTCGAAGCACCGGCTCGCGACCTTGATCGACGCCCGAGTGGCGCCCGATGACACGTTGGTCGCAGTGGGCGCTGACGACGATTTTCTTTTGGGCGTTCTCTCCTCGAGTATCCACCTCGAATGGTCGTTTTCGGCCGGCTCTCAACTCGAGGACCGACCGCGATACAACAAGTCACTCTGCTTCGACCCCTTCCCCTTCCCCGATCCACCTCACGACCTCCGCACCCGCATCGCCGCCCTCGCCGAGCGCCTCGACACCCATCGCAAGGACGCCCTCGCCCGCGATGAGCGCGTCACCATGACCGGGATGTACAACGTCGTCGAGAAGCTGCGCTCGGGCGAAGCGCTCACCCCGAAGGAGCGCACCATCCACGAGCTCGCCGCCTGCGGCGTCCTCCGCGACCTGCACGACGAGCTCGACGCCCTCGTCGCCCAAGCCTACGGCTGGCCGTGGCCCATGCCGCGCGAGGAGATCCTCGAACGCCTCGTCGCCCTCCACGACGAACGCGTGGAGGAGGAAAGACGCGGCATCATCCGGTGGCTGCGCCCCGAGTACCAGATCCCGCGATTCGCCCCGGACGCGGCGTCGGCCGGCTTAGCGACCACCGCCGAGTTGGCGGTCGGCGCTCGGAGTGGCGCGAACGAGCTCGAAGCCGGTGGCCTCCGCACTGCCGCTGCCGAGCCCACCCGGCCATGGCCCGCGAGCGCGGTGGAGCAACTCGCGGCGGTGAGCGCCCTCGTGTCGCAGCGCGCCCTTACCGTCGATGAGGCCGTTGGCGCGTTTCTCGGGGGAGTACGCCCCAACGTGGAGCGCCACCTCGAGACCCTGGAGCTGATGGGCGAGGTCGGGCGAGACGCGGAGGGCCGGTACGGAGCCTTGGCCCGGGCGTCGTGAGGATGGACGCGGACGGCTGAATTGGCCGGGCGTCCTTACTCGGTAAGGACGCGCACTTTCCTGATTCCGCGTCATTTCTTATACCAGAAACTTGGCAAAACTGGCAATATTTCCTGAAATTACTTATTTTCTTGTTCAAGAAACAGCACGATTTCAGGAAACTCGATCGCGGCACTTCAATGTCATCCCCAGCGGTACGGCCAGAATCACGAGTGCCCAATGAGCGCGAAGTCCTTGAAGGACTTGGTGTTCGGTGGCCGATCCCGCCATTCGTCGTCCGATTGGAGCCCGTCCCTACCGTGCGCACCGTCCGGGAGGGGGGCGGTGGCGGGCAGTCACAGATCGACGCCATAGTCACGCTCAGCTGGAGTGGATCGGGGGAGCGCTTCGCGGTCGAGTACAAGGCCCCCGGGACGCCTCGGCAGGTGGAGGCGGCGATCATGCAGTTGCGACGCTATCTCGGCGCGTCGGCAGACCTACGCCCGCTGGTTGTCGCACCCTACCTCAAGCCGGAGCTGCTGGAGCGACTGGCGGAGGAGGGGATCAGCGCCGTCGATCTCTCGGGCAACATGGCGATCACGGTTCCGGGGCGGTGGCTCGTGATCCGCAGCGGGGCACCCAACCGATTTCCCGCGAGCGCGACGATCAAGAACATCTATCGCGGCAAGAGTGCCCTGGTGTGCCGAGCGTTGATGCTCAAGGGGGAGTACCCGTCAGCCACCGCGATGGCCAACGAGCTGGGCGACGCGGCCGGCGTGACCCTCCCGACCGTCTCCAAGGTGCTCACCTCGTTGGAGGAGGAGCTGCTTGTCGTCCGCGAGGGCGGAACCATTCGGGTCATCCAACCCTCGCGTCTGCTCGACAACCTCGTGGCCAACTATCGGTCGCCGGTCGAGCAACGCGTCCTGCGCGGCAAGGTGTCGAGCCCGGACGCGTTGCGAACTCGCTTGCAGGAATGGGCCTCGCGTTCGGCCCCCGCGTACGCGATCGACGCACCGGAGCGCTACACGATCTATCCATCGGCCATTCAGGCTCAGCGCATCTATACCACGTCCCTCAATGCGTTGATGGACGGCGTGCCGGTGGACGAATCGGCGCGATTCCCGGACGTGGAGATTGTCGAGACGGACGATCTCTCGGTGTACCTCGGTCGTGTACTAGCGAATGGCACCTACTGGGCGTCGCCGCTGCAGGTGTACCTGGAACTGGCGAAGGGGGGCAAGCGCGCCGAGCAAGCGGCGGCACCGATTCGCGATGACTTGCTCGCCTTCAAGTTCGCATGACCTCCGACCCGCTCCTCGACGATTTGCGGGCGTTGGCGCGCGCACTGGCCGCCGACGGCATTACGCTGACCGTCGGCGGAGGCTTCGGACTCCTGCTGCGCACACGCATGATGGCAGGGCGAGGAGCCGAACCCGTGGAGACGGTGCGCCTTCAATCGCGCAGCACCGGCGACATCGACTGCTTTCTCTCCACCGATGTCATCACGGACGGCGACAAGACGAAGGCCGTTCGCACCGCCATCGACGCACTGGGCTACTCGCCACGACCCAACGCGAAGTACTTCCAGTTCATGCGGACCGTCGAGATCCACGGCCAGCCGCGCGAAATCGGCATCGACCTCCTGTCGGGTCCCATTCCGGAATCGCTGCGCCCTCGCGTGAACGTCCGCACGCCGCGCGTCTCTCCGAGAAAGGGATCGGGGCTGCACGCGTATCTCACCGAGGAGGCGTTTGCGCTCACGCACGCGACGCACCGCATCAACATCGGGGACTCGGACGGCGACGTCGATGTCCTGATCCCGCACGCTTTCGCGTTCCTGCTCCTGAAGCTCTTCGCCCTGCGTGATCGACTGCAGAAGGCCAACGACACGAAGCAGAAGTACCACGCGTTCGATCTCTATGTGATCTGGGCGGGCATGTCGCCGGCCGAGCACGCGGAGGTGCACGCACTGGCCCGCCAGCACGGCGAGCATCCCGTGGTACGCGAGGCGGCGCGGATCGTCTCCACTCACTTTGCGGACGTGAACGCGATGGGCGCGATTTCACTCGTCGAGCAGGCGAGAGCCCACGGTGATCATCCCACGCTCGACGCAATCCAGCGCTTCATGAGCGACCTGCGCGACTTCTTTCCTGTCGCGGAGTAGCGCGCGACGCGTTACTCCGCCGGGCGTTCCCCTTCCTGCCTCATCACGTCACCCGGGTCAGCCGCCGCGAACTCCCCCGACCTCTCCGGCGACAGGATCACCGGCCGCTTCGCCGCCGTATGCGTCCCCGAAATCAGCGTCCCGCTCGCCGACAGCCGCGGCGCCCGGAACTCCCCCGTCGCCCGCGGCGGCAACCCCGCCGCGCTCTCGCTCACCTGGAACTCGAGGACGAACTGCGCCCCGCCCTCGGGCGCGTCGTGCAGCGCGATCGTCGCCCCGTGCTGCTCCACCAGCCCCCGCACCACCGCCAGCCCGATCCCGCTCCCCAGCGTCGTCCCGGCATCCTTCCCCAGGCGCACGAACGGCTCCCACATCCGCTTGCGGTCGGCGGCCGGGATCCCCGGCCCCTGGTCGCTCACCGTGATGCGTGCCACGCTCCCGATCCGCTCCAGCTCGAGGCTCACCGTCTGCCCCGCCGGGCCGTACTTGAGGGCGTTGTCGAGGAGGTTCACGATGATCTGCCGCATCGCCCGCGGGTCCACCATGGAAAAGATGCGCGACGGCGCGTCGGCCAGGATGCGCATCCCCCGCTGCTCGGCGATCTGCACGTACCCCTCCACCACCTCCTCGATCAGCTCCCCCAGGTCGGTGCGCTCCGTCTCCAGCTTGGCGCGGTCGGCGTCGATGTGCGAGAAGAGGAGGATGTTCTCCACCAGGTCGCCCAGGCGCCGCGCCTCGCGCGAGATGATGTTGAGCCACCGCTGCCGCTCCTCGGCGTCGCGCTCGCGTCCCAGCTGCAACGTCTCGGTGAACATCCGGATCTGCGCCAGCGGGGTGCGCAGCTCGTGCGACACCGAGGCCACGAAGTCGCGCCGCGCCCGCACCAGCGACCGCTCGCGCCACAGGTGCACCACCACCACGAGGGCGAGCAGGATGGTGAGGGTGGGGAGGAGGGTCTCGATCGGGATCTCGAAGCCGAGGCGCTTGTTCCCGTCCCGGTCGTAGGTGAAGGCGATCACGTTGCGCTGGTTGGCGCGAAACCGATTGCGCACCGTCTCGACCAGCCGCGGGTGCAACGTCGCCACCACCCGGATCCCCCCGGGGACGGTCCGGAACACGAACGTTCCCGAGACGTTGGAGGCGAACGCCCGCTTCGACCGGTACAGCTCCTGCCCCTGCGGGGTGAAGACCGAGATCGCGATGAGCGAGTCGGTGGAGTACCGGTCGTCGTAGCGCCAGCTGGGGTCGATGAGCGACGGGGGGAGGAGCGGCTGCCGCGCCAGGAGCGCGTCGCCGCTCACCTTCCAGTGCCGGACGCGCGAGAAGGTGTAGCCGAACCAGGTGAGGACCTTGCCGGCGGTGTCGCGATGGAGCGCGACCACGACCGTCATCGGCTCTCCGTTCACGAGGCGGTGGCGCTGCGTCGTCTCGTTCCGGTCGAGGAACGAGGGGTCGATGTCGGCGAGCACGCTGTCCACCTGCGCCCGCACCTCGGGGCGGAGCGTCGCCCCCAGCGCCTCGAAGCGGGCGCCGCGCTGGTTGCCCAGGCGGAAGTAGCCGGCCAGCGAGTCGCCGTCCATGTCGTAGTCGTCGCCGGCCAGGACGTCGCGCACCGTGGTCGCGTAGTCCGCGAGCGTCACCGTGGTGGGCGGGCGCGGCGGCGCCGCCATCACCGCCGCCGAGGCACGCGTGCGCTCGGAGCTGCTGGCGGCGAAGACACGCTCCCCGAAGAGGCGCGCGGCGAACGTCGCGTACTCGGTGAGCGCCTCGTCGGTGGCGCGGCGATGGCTCTCGCGGCTGCGCGCCATCTGCCGCCCCGCGAGGAGGGAGGCCCCCATCATCGCGACCAGCAGGACGGTGAACAGGAGCGAGGGGACGCTGGGGATGATCGCCCGCGTCCACCAGCGTTGCACCCGCTCGCGCGCCCTCACGCCGTCACGCCTGGCCGCGCAGGATCGCCCCGACCCGTGCCCGCGTCGACGCCCCGAGCTTGAGGAGGACCGCCTCGGTGTGGTTGCGCGCGGTGTACGTGCTCAACCCCAGCGTCTCGGCGATCTCGGCGTTCGACAGCCCCTGCGCCAGGAGGCGCGCGACCTCGACCTGCCGGTCGGTGAGCCCAAAGCGCTGCTGCAGCGCGTCGTCGCCTAACGCGCCACCGTTCGCCGAGGCGTCGTCGGCGCCGGCGCGGCGCAGGTGGGCGCCGATGCGGGCCATCAGCTCCACGACCCCGAACGGCTTGGTGACGTAGTCGTCGGCCCCCAGGCGGAACCCCTTCACCTTGTCGGCCTCGAGCCCCCGCGCGCTCAGGATCAGCACCGGCGCGTTGCACCCGCGGGAGCGCAACTGCTCCAGCACGTAATAGCCGTCGCGGTCGGGAAGGCCGAGGTCGAGCACCAGGAGGTCGGGGGCCTCGCGCATGCACGTCTCGATGGCGTCGGCCGCCGTCCCGGCCACGACCGCCTTGTGCCCTTCGACCTCGAGGTTGCGCTTGAGACCGCTGGCGAGGTCGACGTTGTCTTCGACGATGAGGATTCGCTTCATGGCAGGCCTAAAGTCGGTCAGGGCGAAGGTTTACGAAAGGTGCGCCGGGGGCCGGGGACTATCGTGGGTCATCCGACCCAACCCGCGGAAGTCCCACTGGCACTCGCGGACCGCGCGCCGACGGCCTCGCCCCCCTCCCACTCGCGCAGGGTGGGTGAATGCACCCACGCGTCATCCCCTGGCGAGCGCTTCATTACGGTCACTGCGGAGCGGCTCCCCGCATTCGCCCTCCGCGCCTGGCGGCGGATTCCATGACCCACGTGACCCTACGCCCCGTGTCGGGCGACATCCGAGATGTGGCCGGCGAGCTCGATGCAGCCGACGAGCGCGCCCTCTCCATCGTGCGCGGGCTCACCGACGCGCAGGGGTGCTGGCGCCCCCGCGAGCGGCTCCCGTCGGTGGGCGAATGCATGGCGCGTCACCTCGGGTGGCTGGCACGCACCGTCCCCATCCTCGACGACGGGGTACGCGCGGTCCGCAGCGGATGGCGCGCCCGGCTGGGGAAGTCGCGGAGCGCGTGGTGGTGGCAGTCGGTCCCGCGCCTCCTGGAGCTCGTCCCCGTCCTCCCCATCGGGGAGGGCGAAGTGCGCGAGATCTGCGGTAGGCGCCCGGTGCGGGCGATCATGGCCGACATCCTGAGGTACCACGCCGAGGTCCGTCGCCTGGCGCGCGCGGGGGAGCGCAAGGACCTGGGGACCGCCCAGGTACGCCTCCCGTCGCTCTGCGCACTGCAGTGCCCGCTCGACGTGGCGCTGGCGATGGTCCCGGCGATGGCGCGCCGGCACCTGCGGCGGGCGGAACGGGTGCGGCTGGCGGCGGGCTTCCCGCGGCAGTAGGGAGGCGACGCATCGCGCCCTCGGACACGGAGGCAGGGCCGGCAGGCGGGCCCCGGGGTCACCCCGGCCACCGTGGCCGGACGCCCGTACGATCCATGCATGCAGCTGCCGGCGCGTGGGTCGAATGACTTGGGTCGATCGACCCATGTCGCCGGCAGCCGTGCCCCGTACTCTCATGGCGCGCGCCAGCCGCAACGCGGCGCGCTTCACCCATCACTCCGCACCTCGCCCGCAATGTTCAATCGCAACGAGCCCATCCTCCGTCGCATCGCCCGTGCCGCGATGGTCCTCGCCATCCTCCCCGCCACTGCCTGCTACCACCAGGTCGTGGAGACCGGCAAGGCCGCGTCGCCGACGGTGATCGACAAGCCGTGGCAGATGGGCTTCGTCTACGGCCTCGTCCCGCCCCCGGCCCTCAACACCGCCTCGCAGTGCCCGGGCGGGGTCGCCAAGGTGGAGACCCAGCACTCGTTCCTCAACGGCCTCGTTGCCTCGCTCACCTTCGGCCTCATCACGCCGATGCAGGTGACGATCACCTGCGCCGCCACCGGGAGCGCCGCCACCGGGAGCGCCGCCACCGGGAGCGCCTCGACCGGCGCCGCCAAGGTGAACGCCGGCAGCACGCAGGACGAGCAGGCCGCCGCCGTCAACCAGGCCGCCAGGCTCTCCAGCGAGTCCGGGCAGCCGGTCCTCGTGCAGTTCTAGTCCGACTGGGGTGGGGAGAGGAGGTGGGAGGGCAGCCGACTCCCATCTCCTCCTTCTCCAGCGGCACTGTCGCCTCGACACTCCGCCCCGGCCATCACCGTGATTCGCACGTCCTTACCCTCGGGGATACCCATCATGCGCAAGGACATCGTGGCGCTGTTGGCGCTGGCGGCGGTTTCGCAGAGCGCGATGGCGCAGAACGAGGCGGCGCTCCGCACCGCGTTCGAAGGGAAGTCGGTCACCGTCAAGGTCGACATGCCGGCCACCAGCAAGGGGATCGACGTCTTCCCGCAGGACGGCACCCCCGTCGACTGGCGCGAGGTCGCCAGCCGCATGAAGGAATTCGGCACCGCCCTCAAGCCCGGCCAGCAGGCCATGATCACCAAGGTCGTGGTCAAGAAGGACTCGCACATCGAGTTCCAGCTGGGCGGTGGCGGGTGGGGAACCTTCGGCGACTACCTGAACTCCAGCTCCTCCGTCTCCCCCACGACGGAGAGCGAGAGCAAGGAAGAGCGCGACCTCGAGGCGCGCATCAAGCAGGCGCAAGGACCTACCGAACGAAAGCGCCTCGAGAAGGAGCTGGCCAACGTGCGGAGCGAGCGTGAGCGCGAGAACGCCCGCGCCGAGGCCGAGGCGGCGCAGGCCAACGAGGCCCGCGAGGCCAACCTGCGCGTCAAGCGCGCCGAAAGCGGGAGCCGCTTCAACATCCGCTTCCGGAACGGAATCCCGCCCTACGCGCTCACCCCCGAAGGGGTGGCCGAGGCGCTGGCGCAGTACCTCGAGATCGCGGGGGTGCCGGCGGCCGCCGCCAACTCCGCAACGCCCGGCGCCGGGGGCCTGAACGCCCTCGAGAAGGGACTCTCGATCGCCGAGGTCGAGGCGCTCCTCGGCCCCGCCACCACCGCCAACGAGGTGCAAGAGGGGTCGATGACGGTGACGAAGCGGACGTACAGGATCGACGGCAAGAAGGTCACCGCCTCGTTCGTGGGCGGGGTCCTGATCGACTACAGCATCACCCCGCAGTAGCTGCCCTCGGCGCCTGGGGAGGCGGCACGTACGAGCCGCCCCCCGGCGCCGACAGCCAGACGAGCGAAGAAACCATTAGTTTGAAGGGTGCCGGGTGGCCTCTCCATGGGAGGTCCACCCGGTTGGCTTCCCCCGACCCTGGGACCCGCTCGTGACCCACGACTCCGCCTCGTCAGCCGCTCCCTCGCCGGCCCCTGCCCCGCCACCACGCAGCAACTTCATCCGCGACATGGTCGCGGACGACGTCGCCACCGGACGCTTCGGCCGCCAGGTCTGCACGCGCTTCCCCCCCGAGCCCAACGGCTACCTGCACATCGGGCACTCCAAGTCGCTGGTGCTCAACTTCGGGCTGGCACGCGACTTCGGCGGACGCTGCAACCTGCGTTTCGACGACACCAACCCCTTCACCGAAGACATCAAGTACGTCAACGCCATCAAGGACGACATCCGGTGGCTGGGGTTCCAGTGGGACGCCGAGTTCTACGCCAGCGACTACTTCGAGCCGCTGTACGATATCGCGCTCAAGCTCGTGCGGGCGGGCAAGGCCTACGTCGACTCGCAGAACGAGGAGGAGATCCGCCTCGGGCGCGGGACGGTGACGACGCCGGGGACCAACTCGCCGTATCGCGACCGCTCGGTGGAGGAGAACCTCGACCTCCTGGGGCGGATGAAGGCCGGGGAGTTCGCCGACGGCGCCCACGTGCTGCGGGCCAGGATCGACATGGCGCACCCCAACATGATCATGCGCGACCCGCTCCTGCTGCGCATCCGCAACGCGCCGCACTACCGCCGCGGGACCGCCTGGTGCCTGTACCCGCTGTACGACTTCGCCCACGGGCTCAGCGACGCCATCGAGGGGATCACCCACTCGTTATGCACGCTGGAGTTCAAGGACAACAGGGACATCTACGACTGGCTGGTGCGCGAGGCGGGCTTCGTGAACCCCCCGGAGCAGACCGAGTTCGCCCGGCTGCAGATCGACTACACCGTCCTCTCCAAGCGGAAGCTGTTGCGGCTGGTGAACGAGGGATACGTGGCCGGGTGGGATGACCCGCGCATGCCGACCGTCGCCGGGCTCCGCCGCCGCGGCGTCACCCCCGAGGCCATCAAGACCTTCGCCGAGAGCGTCGGAGTGGCGCGCTCGGACGCGCGCACCGAGCTGGCCAGGTTCGAGCACGCCATCCGTGACGACCTCAACATGCGCGTCCCGCGCGTGCTGTGCGTCGTCAAGCCACTCAAGGTCGTCATCACCAACTATCCCGACGACCTCGTCGAGGAGCTCGACGCGCCGTACTACCCGCACGACGTCCCCAAGGAAGGGTCGCGGACGCTCCCCTTCTCCCGGGAGCTGTGGATCGACCGCGACGACTTCATGGAGGCGCCGCCGAAGAAGTTCTTCCGCCTGGCTCCCGGGCGCGAGGTGCGGCTGCGCTATGGCTACCTCATCACCTGCACCGACGTCGTCAAGGATTCGTCAGGCAACATCGTCGAGCTGCGTTGCAGCTACGACCCGGCCACCAAGGGCGGCAACGCCCCCGACGGCCGCAAGGTGCAGGGGACGATCCACTGGGTCTCGGCGCGCCACGCGATCCCGTGCGAGGTGCGATTGTACGATCGCCTCTTCGCCGTCCCCGACCCCGACGACGTCGCCGAGGGAGCGGACTTTCTCTCGGCGCTCAACCCGAACTCGCTGGTGGTCGTCCCCGACGCCTTCATCGAACCGAGCACCGCGGACGACGACGCGGGGTCGCGCTACCAGTTCGAGCGGACGGGCTACTTCGTGCACGACGCCGAGGCGTCGGTGCAGGCGGGGAAGCCGGTGTACAACCGGACGGTGACGCTGCGCGACAGCTGGGAGAAGGTGCAGGCCAAGGGGTAGCGCGCGACGGCGCTCAGGGATTCCTGAGCGCCCTCAGCAGCTTCTGCCCCGGGCGCCCGGTCACCTCGTGCCCGAGGCGCTCCTGTTCCCGCCGCACCGCCGCCCGCGTGCGGGCGGTGAGCACACCGCTGGGGGCGCCGATGTCGTGCCCGCGCGCGGCGAGCAGTCGTTGCAGCTCGCGACGCTCGGCGCGTGAGAGCCCCGGGTCGTCGGTGGGCCACGGGGTGGCGAACGGTCCCCCGCCGCGCAGCCGGTCGGCCAGGTGGGCGATCGCCAGCGAGTACGTCTCCGACGCGTTGTAGCGGTAGATCACGTCGAAGTTGTGGAAGGTGAGGAAGGCGGGGCCCGTTGCCCCCGCCGGCAGGTAGAGCCCCGCCCGCGTCGCGGGCGACAGCCCGTCGCCGGCGAGCGGCGAACCGTCCGCGCGCACCACGCCGCGCGCGGCCCAGGTATCCAGCGTGCGCTTGACCCGCCTCCCCTCGCCCCGCACCGGGAAGGCGGGGCCGGGGAGCTTCACCTCGATTCCCCATGGCGCACCGGTGCGCCACCCGTGCCGGCGCAGGTAGTTGGCCGTCGAGGCGAGCGCGTCGCCGACGTTCCCGATCACGTCGCGGCGTCCATCGCCATCGTGGTCCACGGCGAGCCACTCGAAGGTCCCCGGCATGAACTGCGTCTGCCCGAAGGCCCCCGCCCACGAGCCGCGGAACCTGGCGGGAGCCACGTGTCCGTCCTGGACGATGCGCAGCGCGGCCAGGAACTGCCCGCGGAAGAACTTCTGCCGGCGCCCCTTGCAGCTGAGGGTGGCCAGCGAGCGCAACACGCCGTAGCTCCCCATCCCGCGCCCGTAGTTGCTCTCGACCCCCCAGAACGCCACCAACACCTGCGGCTCCACGCCGTATCGCTCGAAGATGGACTCGAGGAGCGGGCGGTGCAGCACCAGGCGGTTGCGCCCGTCGTCGATGCGCTCGTCGTCCACCATCACGGCCATGTAGTCCCACACCGGGAGGCGGAACTCCGGCTGCGCATCGAGCGCCGCCACCACGCGCGGGTCGGCCTCGAGCGAGGCTGCATGGCGCGTCCAGGTGTCGGCGGTGATGCGCCGGGCGCCCTGGGTGGCGCGGATCGACGCCAGGCAGCGCGAGAGATCACCCGCCTGCCCCATTGCCCCTGACGGCATCCCGAGGATCAGCGCAGCGCACGCGGCGACGAAGGCAGGGCGCGGCACGTGCGCCGACGGCGCGCGGTCGCGCATCACGACCCCGGCCCTCGACATCGCCCCGCCCTCAGCCATCGAGCCCCATCGACACGTACTGCACGTCGAGGTACTCCTCGATCCCCCACCTCCCCCCCTCGCGCCCCACCCCGGAGAACTTCACCCCGCCGAACGGCGCCTGCGGCGTGGACGGGACACCGTCGTTGACGCCGACGATCCCGTACTCGAGCGCCTCGGAGACGCGGATGGCGCGGGACAGGTCGCGCGTCCAGAGGTAGGCGGCCAGCCCGGCCGACGTCGCGTTGGCCGCGCGCACCGCGTCATCGTCGTGCGTGAAGGTGATCACCGGCGCCACCGGGCCGAAGGTCTCCTCCTCCAGGATGCGCATCCCGTCGCCCACGCCCGACAGCACGGTGGGCGCATAGAAGGTCCCGTGCCCGCGCACCCCGCCAGCCACGACCGTCGCCCCGCGGGCCCGCGCATCGTTGACGTGCGCCTCCACCTTCTCCAGCGCCGCCTGGTCCACCAGCGGCCCCACCTGCGTCGCCGGGTCCAGCGGGTCGCCGACATGCAGCGCCTGCGTGGCCCGGGCCAGCTGCGCGGTGAAGTCGGCGGCGATGGACGCGTGCACGTAGACGCGGTTGGCGCAGACGCACGTCTGCCCCGCATTGCGGAACTTGGAGGCCACCACCTCGCGCACCGCGCGTGCGATATCGGCGTCGCCGAAGACCAGGAACGGCGCGTGCCCGCCCAGCTCCAGCGAGATTCGCTTCATCGTCTGCGCCGCCTGGCCGTACAGGAGCATCCCCACCTCGGTGCTCCCGGTGAAGCTCACCTTGCGGATGCGCGGGTCGTCCATCAGCACGCGCGACACCGGGACGGGGTCGCGGCACGGGAGCACCTGCAGCGTCCCCGGCGGCCCCCCGGCCTCCTCCCACAGCTTCGCCAGGTGCAACGCCGTCAGCGGCGATTGCTCGGCGGGCTTGAGCACCACCGTGCACCCGGCGGCCAGCGCCGGCGCCGCCTTCCGCGTGACCATCGCCGCCGGGAAGTTCCACGGCGTGACGGCGTACACCGGCCCCACCGGGCGCTGGTTCACCAGCAGCCGCTTGTGCGCGAACTGCGACGGAATCGTCTCGCCGTGCACGCGCGTCGCCTGGCCGGCGTAGAAGTGCACGAACCCCGCGGCGTACCTCGCCTCGCCGCGCGCCTCGGTGACCGGTTTCCCCATCTCCCGCGCCATCAGTTCGCCGAGCCACCCCTCGTCGCGCAGGATCAGCTCGTTCCATCGGGCCAGGACGGCGGCGCGCTCGTAGGCGGTCGTGCGTCGCCACGCGTCGAAGGCCGCCACGCTGGCCGCGGCCGCGGCGCCCCCTTCCGCCTCGCCGCAATCGGCGACCGTCGCGAGGTGTCCTCCGTTGGCCGGGCTCTGCACGTCGAAGGTGCGGCCGGTGGCGGTCCAGCGACCGTCGATGAAGGCGTCGGTGATGATGCGCGGCGTTCCGTTGGTCATGTCGTCCTCCCCTCGATCGTGGCGGCGCTGCCGAGTGCCGCCTCCTGCATGATGTGCCACAGCTGCTCCACGTGCCGCCGCTCGGTCGCCTCGGAGCCGATCGAGACCCGCACCATCCACCGCCCGTCGAGGATGGCCGGCGTCAGGTAGGCCTTCCCCGACCGGTTCACGGCGTCGCACCAGCGCTGCGTGTGCGCGTCGAGCGCGTCGCCGCTCACCCCCGGCGGGGCGTGCCGCACGCACACCAGCTGCAACGGGACGGGGGCCGCCACGCTCCACTCCGGCGTCGCCCGCACCTGCGCCGCCAGCCACTGCGCGTTGTCCAGGTCGCGGCGCAGCCTGGCCTGCAGCCCCTTCACCCCCTGCTCGCGCAGCAGGAACCAGAGCTTGAGCGCACGGAAGCGGCGCCCCAGGGGGAGCCCCCAGTCTCGATAGTTGCGTACCTGCTCGTCCACCGACGAGCGCAGGTAGCTGGGGTTGGTGGACATCACCCGGACCAGCAGCTCCGGGTCGCGCACCAGGTGCACCGAGCAGTCGAAGGCGACGCCGAGCCACTTGTGCACGTTCACCACCACCGAGTCGGCCCCCTCGATCCCCTCCCACATCCAGCGGCACTCGGGGAGGATCATCGCCGAACCTGCCATCGCCGCATCGACGTGGACGAACAGGCCATGGCGCCTGGCCACCTCGGCGATCGCCCCGACCGGATCGAGCGCGGTGGAGGCGGTCGTCCCGACGGTCGCCACGACGGCGCACGGCGTCCGCCCGGCGGCGACGTCCTCGGCGATCGCCGTCTCGAGCGCATCGGCGCGCATGGCGAAGGCGTCATCGCACGCCACGTGGCGCACGTTGTCGCGCCCGAACCCCGCCAGCAGCGCCCCCTTCTGCACCGAGCTGTGCGCCTGCGCCGACGTGTACACCACCAGCGGCGCCCCCACCTGCTGCACCCCGCCGTGTCCTAACGAGAAGCCGCTCGCGCGCTCGCGGGCGCAGACGAGCGCCAGCATCGTCGTCGTCGACGCCGTGTCCTGGATGACGCCCTTCCACTGGTCGGAGAGCCCCACCATCTGCCGCAGCCAGTCGGTGGTGACCTCTTCCACCTCGGTGAGCGCGGGCGACGACTGCCACGAGAGCCCCAGCACGCCGAGCCCGGTGCCGAGGAAGTCGCCCAGCACCGAGGCGAGCGAGGCGTTGGACGGGAAGTAGCCGTGGAAGTTGGGATGCTGCCAGAGCGTGAGCCCCGGGACGACGACCCGGTCGACGTCGCGCATGAGGTCATCGAACGACTCGCCCTCGTCAGGCGGCGCGGCCGGGAGTGCCCGCCGCACCTCGCCCGGTGCCGTGCGCGCCATGACGGGGAGCGCGCCGTCGTGCACGCGCGCACGGTAGTCGGCGATCCAGTCGACGAGTCGGTGGCCAGCGGCGCGGAATTCTTCGGGAGTCATGGCCGGCGGTGGCAAGGGAGGGTTCGATCCGAAAACTAGCCCCGTGCCACCGCCCGCGGTCCCCTCCCGGCATCACATCCTCGCCGCCTTCTCCCGGCGTCATCGCGCCGAACCCCCGGCGCCTACCCCTTCAGGGCCTCCTCGATGCACGCATCGATCATCGCCACCCCGCGGTCGATGTCGACCGCGTCGATCACCAGCGGAGGCGCCAGCCGCAGCGCGCTCTTCCCCGCCCCCAGCAGCAAGAGCCCGCGCGAGAAGGCCAGCTCCACGATCCGGTGCACCAGGTCGCCGTCGGGCTCGCGCGTCGCGCGGTCCTTCACGAACTCGATCCCCACCATCAGCCCCAGCCCGCGCACGTCGCCGATGCAGCGGTGCTTCTCCATCAGCGCCCGCGCCCCGGCCAACAGGCGCTCCCCCTGCACGGCGGCGTTAGCCATCGCCCCGCCCTCCACCACGTCGAGCGTGGCCAGCGCCGCGGCGCAGCAGACGGGGTTGCCGCCGAACGTCGACCCGTGCGCCCCGTTCTGCCACTTGTCCACCGTCTCGCGCACGATCATCGCCCCGATCGGCATCCCCGACCCCAGCCCCTTGGCCGTGAGCAGGATGTCGGGCTCCACCCCGTCGTGCTCGCAGGCGAACATCTTCCCCGTGCGCCCGATCCCGCTCTGGATCTCGTCGAAGACGAGGAGGATCCCGTACCTGTCGCACAGCGCGCGCAGCTCGCGCAGGAAGCCCGGAGGGGGGACGACGTATCCCCCCTCGCCCTGCACCGGCTCGACGAAGATCGCCGCCACGTCGTGCGGATCCAGGTGCCGCGCGAACAGGTCGCGCTCGATCGACGTCACGCACGCGTTGGTGCACGCCGGCTTGTCGGCGCAGTGACGGCAGCGATAGCGATAGGCATAGTCCACGTGGTGCACGTCGGGGAGGAGCGGGCCGAAGCCGGCGTGCTGGCGAGCCTTGCTCGACGTCAGCGACACGGCGCCGGTACTGCGTCCATGGAACGCCCCCTTGAAGGCGATCATCGCCGTGCGGCGCGTGGCGTACCGCGCGAGCTTGATCGCCCCCTCGGTGGCCTCGGTCCCGGAGTTGGTCAGGAAGACGCGCTTCTTCGTGGGGCCGGGGGCCACGCGCGACAGCCGCTCGCACAGTGCGGCCATCCCCTCGTAGTAGAAATCGCTCCCGCAGATGTGCAGGAAGTTCGCGGCCGCATCCTGGATCGCCTGCACCACCTTCGGATGCCCGTATCCCGTCGAGGCCACGGCGATCCCGGCCATGAAGTCGAGGTAACGGTTCCCGTCGATGTCCTCCACCATCACCCCCTGGCCACGGGCTATCGCCAAGGGGTACTCCTTGATGTAGCAGTGCGAGGTCCACTCCGCGTCGCGATCGACGACGGCCCGTGCCCTGGGGCCCGGTGGGGGGACGACGATCCTGGGGTAGTCACGCTCGGTCATGGTGATCGATCCGGTGATGTGATGGGGCGCGCCGTCAGGTGACGCGGCGCAGCGCGCGGGAGAAGCGCTCGACGATCTCGTCGATCTCCTCCTCGGTGATGATGAACGGCGGGGCGAGCATCGCGAGGTCGCCGTTCACCCCGTCCGCCTGCCCCACGTTGGGCCATACGATGAGTCCCGCCTCCTGCGCGGCGGCGGTGAACCGCTCGGCCAGGCGTTCGGCGCGGGGAAAGGGGGCGCGGGTCGCCTTGTCGGCGACGAACTCCACCCCCGCCAGCAGCCCGCGTCCGCGCACGTCGCCCACGCCGGGGAGCTCCAGCAGGCGTTGCAGCCGCTGGTGCAGGATGGCCCCCATCCGGGCACAGCGCGCCACCAGCTGGTGCCGCTCCATGTGGTCGAGGGTCGCCACCGCCGCCGCGCACGTCACGGCGTGGTGCGAGAAGGTCTGGGCGTGCATCAGGTAGCCGCTCCCGGCGGCGAGGGGGGCGACGACCTCGTCGCGGGCCAGCACCGCGCTCACCGGCGCGTAGCCGCCGCCGATCCCCTTGCCTAACGTGAGGATGTCCGGGACCACGCCCCATGCCTCGGTCGCCGTCCACGTCCCGGTGCGTCCGGCCCCGCACAGCACCTCGTCGGCCACCAGGAGGACCTCGTGCCGGTCGCAGATCTCGCGCACGGCACGCAGGTAGCCGTCGCGCGGGACGTTGCCCCCGGTCGAGCTCCCTCCCACCGGCTCCAGGATGAAGGCGGCGACGTTCTCGCTCCCCTCCTCGAGGATCGCCCCCTCCAGGGCCTCGCCGCTGCACGCGGGGCAGTCCCCCCTCCCCTCGCAGCTGCAACGATAGGCGAACGGGGCCGGGATGCGGCGCACGTCGACCAGCCACTCGCGCCAGTACCGGCGGTAGTGCTCGCGCGCCGACGCCGAGAGGGCGAGCATCGTGTTGCCGTGATAGCCCGGGACCAGCGCGATGACGCGGTGCTTGGAGGGGCGCCCGCGCTCGATCCAGTGCTGCCTGGCCAGCTTGAGCGCCGCCTCCACCGCCTCCGACCCGCTCCCCAGGAAGTACGCCTTCCCCAGCGCCGGTGTGCGCGCGACCAGGCGCGCAGCCAGCCCCTCGACCGCCTCGTTGGTGAAGGCGGTCCCGTTGACGTAGGCCACGCGCCCGGCCTGCCGCGCCATCGCCTCGCCGATCTCGGGCACCCCGTGGCCGATGCTCGCCACGAACGCCCCTCCCACCGCGTCCAGGTAGCGCTTTCCCGTCTCGTCTTCCAGCCAGCACCCCTCGCCACGCACCACCAGCGGGTAGTCGCGCGTGAGCGACCGGTAGAAGACCGGAGAGTCGGGATAGCGATGTGGCGGGGGAGTCACGCGCGCGAATGTGGCGGGGGAGCGGCGGCATCGCCAGTACGGGAGTCGTCCCAGCCCCGCACTCGCCCGCGCTCGCCCGCGCTCGCCCGCGCTCACTCGCGCGAAAAAGGAGGAACCGGCGAGCGGGAATCGGTAGTTTTCTCCTCGTAGCCCGGTCCCGGTGGCCGGCACGACCGACCGGACCACCCGCCGGGAGCACCTCGCCCGTTGAGGAGATTGTCCATGTCGCGCTCCACCCCCGCCGGCGCCCTCGGCCGGCTCGCGCTTCTCTCGTTAGGCGCCCTGGCCGCCGCCTGTGGCGGCGAGAAGGCCGCCCCCGCCGACTCGCTCGCCGTCGCCCCGCTCGCCAGCGGCGCCGACAGCGTCCTCCCCGCCCCCACCGAGGGGTTCAAGACCCCCGAGAGCGTGCGCTACGACCCCGCCCTCGACGCGTACTTCGTCAGCAACATCAACGGCGTCCCCTCCGACAAGGATGGGAACGGCTACATCGCGCGCCTCGATGCCGCCAACCCCGCCACCTCGACCATCGTCGTGCAGGGTGGGGCCAATGGCGCCACCCTCAACGCCCCCAAGGGAATAGCCATCGCCGGCGACACCCTCTGGGTCGCCGACATCGACGCCGTCCGGGCCTTCGACAAGAACACCGGCGCCACTCTCGCCACCATCGACCTGGCCCCCCTCGGCGCCACCTTCCTCAACGACGTCGCCCTCGGGCCCGACGGCGTCGTCTACGTCACCGACACCGGGATCCGCATCAACGCCAAGGGAGAGATCACCCACCCGGGGAAGGACCGCATCTTTGCCATCAGCGGCGGCAAGGCGACGGCCGCCCTCGAGGGCGACAGCCTCCTCACCCGCCCCAACGGGATCGCGTGGGACGCCGCCGGCGCCCGCTTCATCCTCGCCCCCTTCGGCGGCAACGCCATCAGCGCCTGGAAGGTGGGAGAGAAGACCGTCAGCAGCGTCGCCACCGGTCCGGGGACCTACGACGGCGTCGAGGCACTCGCCGACGGTCGCATCCTCGTGACCAGCTGGGCCGACTCGTCCCTAAACATCGTGAGCAACGGGACGCTGACGCGCCTCGCCGGCGGGCTCGAGGCCCCGGCCGACATCGGCGTCGACACCCGGCGCTCGCGCGTCGCCGTCCCCCTCTTCAACGCCGGCCGCGTGACGTACGTGGCCATCCCGGCCAGGTAGCCAGCCGCAATACCCCGCGTTCTCCTCGTCCAGCACGGGCGCTGGGCGAGGCGTAGTCTTCAGCGCACCTCGTGCCCCTCGCCGCAGGGCGACGGAAGCACGTCCCACTCCCACACAGGACGCCCAGATGTCGCGTTCGACGTTCTCGCGATCCACCATCGCCACTGTGGCGGCACTCACCCTGTTCTCGGCGTGCCGCGCCCCCGCTCCCACGACCGCTCCGGCGCCGCGGACTCCGAACACCGCCGGCGCCAATGCCCCCCGCCCCGGCGCCCCCCCTTCCGCCATGGCCGGCCAGCAGGGCGATTCGGTCCGCCCTCAGGCGCCCGGCGCCCCGGGTGCCGAGCCCGCACCGCGTCCGTACAACCGCGTGGTGACGGCCGGCGCCATCACCCGTGACGGCCTGTTCAAGACGCACCGCATCGGGAGCCGCGTCCTCTTCGAGATCCCCAGGAGCGCCCTCGACAAGGACCTCCTTCTCGTCACCCGCGCCGCGCGCGTCCCGGTCAACGCGGGCTACGGTGGCCAGCAGATCGGGCCGCGCCGCGTGGTGAAGTGGGAGCGTCGCAACAACCGCATCCTCCTGCGCAACGTCTCGTTCGAGATCGTCGCCGACTCCGCGAGCCCCATCGCCCAGGCGGTGCGCAACTCCAACTACGACCTCATCATCGCCGCCTTCAATGTCGACGCCTACGGCCCCGACAGCGCCGCGGTCATCGACGTCACGCGCCTCTACACCGCGCCCCCCGCCGAGATAGGCCCCGGGAACCAGTTCCGCGGCAACCCGGACCCCAACCGCTCGTTCGTGGAGCAGGTCCTCTCATTCCCCACCAACGTCGAGGTCGAGGCGGTGCTGACCATCACCCCTCCGCCGACCTTCTCCGCGGCCCCCGCCAACCCGTTCCAGCCGGCGGCCACCGGGACGTCGTCGGTCGTGCTGCACTGGAGCATGGTCAAGCTCCCGGACAAGCCGATGATGCCGCGCCTCGCCGACAAGCGCATCGGCTTCTTCTCGGTGCGCAACCTCGACTACTCGCGCCCCGAGCAGCGTGCGCAGGAGCGCGAGTACATCGTGCGCTGGCGCCTGGAGAAGAAGGACCCTAACGCTATAAAGTCGGAGCCGGTGAAGCCCATCACGTACTACGTCGACCCAGCCACCCCCGACTGGCTCAAGCCCTACGTGAAGAAGGGGATCGAGGCCTGGCAGCCCGCCTTCGAGGAGGCCGGCTTCATCAGGGGGATCGTCGCCGCCGACGCGCCGAAGAACGACCCCGACTGGTCGCCGGAGGACGCGCGCTACTCGGTGGTGCGCTGGTTCCCCTCGACGATCGAGAACGCCACCGGGCCCAACGTGAACGACCCGCGCTCCGGCGAGATCATCGAGTCGGACATCTACATGTACCACAACATCATGAACCTGCAGCGGTCGTGGTACTTCACCCAGGTGGGGCACCTCGACCCGCGCGCACGCCAGTGGCCCTTCCCCGACTCGCTCATGGGGCGCCTGGTGGAATTCGTCGTCGCCCACGAGGTCGGGCACACGTTGGGCTTCCAGCACGACCAGAAGGGCTCGTCGACCTATCCGGTCGACTCGGTGCGGTCGAAGACGTGGGTGGCGAAGATGGGGCACTCCCCCTCCATCATGGACTACTCGCGCTTCAACTACACCGCCCAGCCCGAAGACGGGATCGCCCTCGAGGACCTCATCCCGCGCATCGGCCCCTGGGACAAGTACATCGCGCGCTGGGGCTACACCCCCATCCCGGCGGCCAGGACCCCGGACGAAGAGTGGGCCACCCTCGACAAGTGGTCGCGCGAGCAGGACTCCATCCCGTGGTACCGCTTCAACATGTCCGACTCGCGCGGCGCCGACCCGGGCGACCACAGCGAGGCGGTCGGTGATGCCGACGCGGTGAAGGCGACGGGGTGGGGGATCAGGTCGATCAAGCAGATCGTCCCGCTCCTCGTCCCCGCCACCGTGCGCGATGGCGAGAACTACGACGACCTCTCCGAGATGTACGGGCGCCTCATCGGCCAGTGGGCCACCGAGCTCTCGCACGTGGCCGACGTGGTGGGCGGGACGCAGGCCCAGGAGAAGTACGCCGGGCAGCCCGGGCCCCGCTACGTCCCCAACTCGCGGCAGCGCCAGAAGGAGGCCGTCAGGTTCCTGAACGACAACGCCTTCGCCACGCCGAGCTACTTCCTGGTCGACGACATCCTGCGGAAGATCGAGGTGGAAGGGGCGATCCGGCGCATCAACCAGGCGCAGGGACGTGTCCTCAACCAGCTCTTCAACGACCGGCGGCTGGAGCGGCTCATCGAGTTCGACGCCATGGCCAGGCCGGGCGAGGCGTACGCCCTCGCCGAGATGGCGGCCGACGTGCGCAACGGGATCTGGAGCGAGCTCTCGTCAGGCAACGTGCGCGTTGACGCCTACCGTCGCGAGCTGCAACGCAGCTACCTCTCGGCGGTCGACGGGAAGGTCAACCCCCGCCCGGTGCAACTCCCTCCCGGCCTCCCGCCGCAGTTCGCCGCCCAGTTTGCCGGGGCGCGCGCCACCAGCGACATCAAGGCGGTCTTCCGCGCCGAGTTGAAGGCGCTCGACGGGCAGCTCGCCGCCGCGCTCGGACGCACCAGCGACCGCACCACCCGCGCCCACCTGGACGATGCCCGGACGCAGATCAAGAAGATCCTCGAGCCGAAGGGCTGACGGGAGACGGGAGCCGGGAGCCGGGAGACGGGAGACGGGAGTCCGAAGCTACGGCCCGCGCTTCCGTCAGCTGAAACAGGAGCGGCCGCCCTCGGGCGGCCGCTTCGCTTTCCCACGCTCCGGCATCATGGCGCGGCGATTCCGCCCGAATCGCTACTGGCACCCGTGCATGCTGGTCGGCGCAAGGCAGGCGAAGCCGAGCTTGAGCCCGCCCACCACCGGCTCGCCGACGGACGACACGCGGCGCACCGGGCTCCCACCCACCACCTGCGGCGGACGCCCCGCCAGGTGCTGCATCGCGAGGTCGAAACGCACCAGGTAGCGCGCCTGCTCGCAGCGCGAAACCGCCACCCCCTTCCCCGACAGCTGCGACTCCGGGCACGCGCCAATCACCGCGACCTCCTTGAGCTTCACCCACCCGCCGGTCGCGAACCAGGCGCCGCTCAGGTCGGGCTTCCCCTGCGCCGTGTTCCCCCCCTCGTTCTGCATCGCCGACGCCCCGGCAAAGACGGCGGCCGTCGACATCCCCATCCCCAACGACAGCGGGTTCAGGATCGGCGCGGAGTCGCTCGGGGTGTGCATCGAGAGCACCTTCGTGGTCCCGTACGCCGTGCGCCGCCACGCCACCAGCGCACGACGCGCCGGCGGGCGCATGGTCGCTGCGATCGACGGGTCCCACTCCACCGAGTTCACGAAGGCGTCGTACACCTCGGTCGCGTTCCCCGACTGCACTTCCAGGCGCGAGGGGGCAACGCCGCCGCGCACCGACAACGCCGCGAAGGCAAATCCCTCGCTCCGCGCCAGGTCGCCATTCTCCGCCGCAACCCTCGACATCGCGTCGAACGTCTCGGCCAGCGGCTCGGACTGCGCCTCCGGCCCCGACACGCTCGGCGCGTCCACGCAGGCAGCGGCCGCCGCCAGCAGCATCGCGGCAGTCATCACATGGATCGGTCGCATCCGGTTCATCGCGGCTTTCCTCCTTCGTTCCCCATCATCATATGGACACCCGGCTCCCCCCTACCCCCCACGGAAGCTCGCCAGCGACAGGCGGAGCGACTTGAGCGCCCGCCCCATCTGGGTCTCGACGGTCTTGACGCTGATTCCGAGCCGGGTGGCGATCTCGACGTACGTCAGCCCCCCCTGCCGGCTCATGAGGAAGATCTCGCGGCAGCGCATGGGGAGCCGCGCCACGGCCTCGTTCACCGCCCGCGCCACCTCACCGGTGGACGCGTCGTCGTCGGTGGCCGAGGTGGTCATCGGCTCGCCGCGGGCGGCTTCCTGCTCCTCCCATGCGTTCTCCAACTTCTTGCGCCGCAAGTGGTTGAGCGCCGTGTTTCGCGCGGCACGGAAGAGGTACGTCCGCAGCGCATCGATCTCCGAGAGCGTCTCCCGCTTGGACCACAGCTTGAAGAAGACGTCCTGCACCAGCTCCTCGGCGATGTCCGGCGCGTGCACGTAGCGCCGGACGAAGGTGCACATCCCGCTGTAGTAGCTGCGGAACAGCTGTTCCAGGGCCCGCTCGTCGCCCGCGCGGATTCGCCGCACCAGCTCCGCGTCGCCCGGCGGCGCGGGGGATGACGCCACTTCCTCCGGCAGCGAGTCGCGATCTTCGTCGTCGGCGGGTGCGGTCATCCTGGAACGTGCGAGGCGAGAGGCCGGGGGCCGGGAGCGCCCCCTCCCTATCGCGCCGGGGGCTCGGGGGACGTTAACATGCCCCGTTCTCGACCAGTAAGGGGGGCTTCTCCCCTGACGTGTCTCCTTGTCGTGAACGACGCTCATCCCGATTTCATGCCCAGCGGCTCCCTCCCCGACGACGACTACGATCGTCTCGCCCGCTTCGTCGCGGGTGAGGGGACGGCCGCCGAGCGCGCCGAAACGGAGCGCTGGGCCCAGGAGATCGCCGAGCGGCGCGAAGCACTCGCCGCCTTGCGGCTGGCCTGGGGGACTCCGATCGCCGAGCCGGCATGGGATGTCGATCGCGCGTGGCAGACGCTAGCCAGGCGCATCGAAGTCTCGTCGACCGATGTGAGAAATGACTCGAATGTCGTCGACATCGGCGTACGGCGGCGTTGGTGGCGCGATAGTGCTCGTATCATGCGCGTGGCGGCAGCCGTCGTCGTCATCGTCGGCGGTGCCTTGATCCTCCCCCGGCTGCGCTCCACCAGCGACTCGGCCCCGCGCGCGCTAGCCTCCGCCTCCGAGTTCTCCACCCGGTCGGGCGAGCATCGCACCGTCAACCTCCCCGACGGGAGCACCGTGGTCCTCGGCGTCTCGTCCACCCTGCGACTTCGCGACGGCTATGGCGCCGGCGCCCGCGAGGTGGAGCTCTCGGGCGAGGCGCTCTTCACCGTCGATCACGACGCCGCCCGTCCCTTCCGGGTCCACGTGAACGGGACCGTGGTCGAGGACCTGGGGACCGAGTTCGCGGTGCGTGGCTACGGCCAGGGGACCCCGCTGCGAGTCGCCGTCGCATCCGGATCGGTCGCCGTGCGCCGGGGTACCAGCGCCGACACCGCCGTCGTCCTCGTGCCGCGCGACGTGGCCACGCTCGGAGACGCGGGGGCGGTCACCGTGGCCCGCAACGTCGACCTCACCCCCTTCACGGCGTTCGCGTCCGGACGTCTCATCTTCACCGACGCGCCGTTCACCGACGTCGTCGTGGAGCTGGAGCGATGGTACGGTGTCGAGGTCCGCGTCATCGACGGCGCCATCCTCGATCGCCACCTGACCTCGGCGTTCGAGGGCGAGTCGCTGGACGAGGTGTTGCGGGTGATCGGCATGACGCTCGACGTGCGGTACGTGCGCAACGGCAACCGGATCGACTTCATGAAGCAAGGCGACACGTCGGCGCTCCCGTCGCCCGCCGCGACGACCGTGCTGGCGGAGGCGGGTGCGTGACACCCCCCCGGGGCGCGGCCGCGTCACGGGCGGCGCGCGCGCTCGCGACCGTCGCGCTCGCCGCCGTCTGCGCCACCCCGGCGCTGGGGCAGGAGCGGCTCCTCGCGCGCTCGGATAGCGTGGTCGCCCTGCGGGGCGCCGCGCGCAGCGAGCTCCTGTCCCGCCGTGTCTCCCTGTCGCTGGTCGCCGTCCCCATCGAGCAGGCGCTGCGCGAGATCGCCTCACGCGCCGGGCTTCGCCTCTCCTACAGCTCCGACATCATCCCCGCCGCGCGGCGCGTGAGCGTCTCGCGTGCCGACGTTGCAGCCGGCGACGTGATCGCCGAAGTCCTGCAGGGGACCGACCTCGACGTCGTCGTGAGCCCGTCCGGCTACGTCATCCTCGTGCGCACCCCCGGGCGCCTCCTCCCCAGCGTCGCCTCGCTCTTCTCCGACTCCGCGGCCCGCCTCGGCTCGCCGCTCCGCGTGCGGTCGTCACACCACCGCCCGCAGGTGATGGACCGGATCCTCGTGATGGGGACCCCGGCCACCGGCGCCCCCGAGCGCTCGCTCGCCAGCGCGGTCTCGGTCCTTACGGGGAGCCAGATCGCGCAGAGCGGGGCGACGAGCATGGAGCAGCTCTTCCGCAGCGGGATCCCCGGCGTCGTGTCGTGGGACCTCGGGATCTCCGGACCCTTCGCGCAGATCGGGTCGGTGCGCGGCTCCAGCTCGTTCAGCGCCAACTATCTCAAGACGTACGTCGACGGCGTGGAGCTGGCTTCGCCGTACCTCCTCTTCGCCATCGATCCCTATTCGGTGGAGCGCATCGAGGTCATCCGCGGCCCGCAGGGGTCGGCGCTCTACGGCTCGGACGCCATCAGCGGCGTCGTGCAGGTCGTCACCCGCAAGGGGACCCCCTCCACGGCGTGGCATCCGCAGTTCGACGCGGCCCTGAGCGGCGGGATGATGGAGAGCCGCTTCACCGAGAACGCCAGCGCCATGCAGCACCACTCGGCCATGCTCTCGGCTGGGGGGGCGCGGACGTCGTTAGGCCTGGGGGGGACGTTCGAGGACGTGGGGGCCATCGTCCCCGGCGGCTCGTCGGGGTATCGCGGTACCTTCGGCGGGGCGCGCACCATGCTCGGCCCCCTCCGCCTGGACGCGACCATGCGCTACGCCGACGTGCGCTTCATCGCCCCGTCCAACCCGCTGCTCGGGAGCAATCCCTCCATCGGCACCATCCGCCCGCTCCTCGAGTCGCAGCGCATCGAGAACGAGACCTACGGCCTCACCGCCGACTTCCAGCCGCGCAGCTGGTGGCGGCAGACGCTGGTGCTCGGCCTCGACCGCCACGCGGGGGCCATCGCCCCGCAGCGCGAGCCCGCCACCGTGGCCGACGCCCTCCTCGGCGCCACCAAGGAGAACGTCAGCAAGTCCTCGCTGCGCTACGCGATGGCGCTCCGCCTCGTCGACCGCCCCGGGCTCAGCCTCGGCACCACGTTAGGCGCCGAGCGGAGTGCGCTCCTGCGCGAACGCCTCGGCTTCCGCTCCGACCTGTCGGGGACGGGGACCGGGCTCGCCTCGCTGTACGACGACCAGGTGGACAACACCGGCCTGTTCACGCAGGTGAAGCTGGAGCTGAACGACGCCCTCTTCCTCACCGCCGGGTTGCGCGGCGAGCGCAACTCCAGCTTCGGCGAGAACTACGGCACCGCCTGGGCGCCGATGATGGGAGCCGCCTTCACCCGCGACCTGGGGACGGCCACCGTGAAGCTCCGCGCCGCCTACGGCAAGGGGATCCGCCCCCCGCAGCCTAACGCGAGACGCGCCATCCAGACGCTCGGCTTCCGCCAGGTCGCCAACCCCGAGCTCAGGCCCGAGGTGCAGTCGGGGACCGAGGCGGGGATCGAGCTGTACGTCGGCGACCGCGCCAACCTCTCGCTCACCACCTACAGCCAGACCGCCGACGGGCTCATCCAGCAGGTGGTGGCCAACCAGCGGATGAACGCGCGCACCGTGCAGTTCCAGAACGTCGGCCGCATCCACAACCGCGGCGTCGAGCTGGAGGGGAACGTGCGGCGCGGGGGGCTGCGCGCCGACGTGGCCTTCGCGCTCACCGACTCGCGGGTGCGCGCGCTCTCGCCCAGCTACACCGGCGACCTGCGCCTGGGCGACCGCGTCCCCGAGGTCCCGTCGTCGTCGGGAATGGCCTCGCTCACCTGGGAGACGCGCCGCGTGCGCACCACCGTCGGCACGAACTACATCGGGAGCTGGGTGGGCTACGACTGGCTCGCCTTCTACGGCGGCGAGATGGGGACCGAGGCGTCGCGCCCCGAGCTGCGCAACTACTGGATCGACTATCCGTCGATCACCAAGCCGTTCGTGGGCGTGGGGTACGCGATCGCCCGGGGCGCCGAGTGGTACCTGCGCGTCGACAACCTCACCAACGTGCAGCGCAACGAGCGCGACAACCTGCAGATCACGCAGGGGCGCACCGCCACCGTGGGGCTGCGGCTGGCGCGTTAGGCAGCATCGGGGCGGCGCCAGGCGGCATCCCACGGGGGCGACCGCACGAGGCCGGTCGCCCCCGCCGTCGTGTCCGCTACCGGCCGGCCGACTGGCGCGCGGCGCGCAGCCGCAACGAGGCGTCGACCTCCGACATCGCCACCGCCGCCGGCACCACCCACCCGTCCCGTCGCGCGGTGGGGACGCGAACCGACGCCACCTCGCCCCCCGCCCCCAGCTCCACGACCGCCGTCACCGAATCGCGTGGCCCCTGCGTGATCGAGACGAGGAGCGTCCACGTCCCCTCGCCGGGCCACTGCTTCGCCAGGGCGAAGGCGCCGGGGCGTGACGTGCGCGTGAACGAGAGCCGCACCGACTTCCGCTCCCCGTTCACCAACCCCTCCGCCGTCCCCGAGACCGGGAACTGCGTGGGCGTCCCATGGTGGTAGGCGTGGACCACGAGGAACGCCCCCCTCGTCGCGGCGTCGTACGGGTTCACCGGGTGCTCGATCGAGATCCACGGCGGACCGGCGCTGGCCGCGCTCGTGGGGAAGCTCGTGGCGGCCGGCGCCGGAAGGGCCTCGGGGGCGATGGCGAGCGGGAACAGGAGGGCGACTGCCTGCAGTCTGGGCATCATGACATCCTCTCATCGTTGGGGTGTACGGATGGGATGCCGCTCATGCTCCGGACGTTTAGTTCGTCGCCGCGCCCCCGTTCAGGGGCGCAGCGTGATGGTCCCCTTGAACGAGCGGATGGTGATGCGCGCCGACTCGTTGCCGCGCGCAATGGCGAGCTCGGCGCCACGCCCCTCGCGCCCGGGAGTGGGGCGTGACTTGTCGAAGTGGTTCTCCACAGCCCCGGTCACCGACGACGCCGTGAGCGTGAACTGCCCGGCGCCCGGGAGACGGAGGTCGATCGGGCCGCTATGGGTATCGAAGGTCAGGTCGGCGCCGCGCGCCGCGGTCGCGCTGAAGGAGATGCCGCCCGTCACCGTCTCCACGCGGCCGCGCTCGACCGACCCGTCGATCATGCGGATGCTCCCGCTGACCGAGGTGAGCGCCACGTCGGCGGCGCCGCCGCGCACGGTGATGTCGCCCGACGCCGTCTTGGCGCGCAGCCACCTGGGGGTTCCGGTGATCTCGACACCGGCGTCCATCGCCTCCACCTGCAGCTCGCGAGGCGAGGCGGCGATCCGCACGCTCCCCCCGATCACGTTCAGGTCGAGCCCCCCCGTCACGTCGCGGGCATCGACGTTGGCCGTCCCGCTCTTGATCCACACGCGCGCCCGCGCCGGCACCCGGACTTCCAGCGACCCGCCAGCCGCCACCGCATCGTTAGGCGACTCGATGTACATCTTGGCCCCGCGCGCCGGTACCCCTCCCGGCTCGCCGATCCCCAGTTCCGCGCGCACCCCGGCGGGGAGGGTGCCGGTGATGACCAGCGAGTCCTTCTCCCACCCGATCACCCGCAGCGTCCCCACGCTCCCGCTGATGCGGAAGTAGAGGTCGGGGGCGGCGGCGTGACGCTCGTCGATGCGGCGCTGGGCCCGGGCGGTTGCGGGAGCGGCCAGCGCAACGCCGCAGGCGAGCGCCAGCGCGGCACGAACGACGGGCGCCAGCGGGCGCCGGGACGGGGTGACGCGACGGTGGGTCATAGGGTGTTCGGGAACTCGGCGGCGCGCCGCATCAGCTCCACCTTCTGTCGGTACGACGCGGCCAGCAGCTCGGCCAGCGCGTGGTTGGCGGGGTCGGCCAGCAGCGCTTCCCGCGCCTCGGCGATGGCCCCATCGATCGTCGCCAGCGACCGGTCGACGATGGCGATCGTCTCCGGCGTGAGCGCGGCACGCTGTGCGGTCAGGAGCGCCTCGAGCCCGGCGACGTCACGCTGGAAGGCCGCCTCGGTGGCGGTGAAGCCCGCCGGCAGGGCAGCGGCTCCGCCGGTCATTGCGGCTGACGGCGAGCCGCCGCGCATCAGGTAAGCCGTCGCCGCCGACGACCCCGCCATCAGCACGACCGCCGCGGCCGCCAGCCAGCGCGGTGACGCCACCCACCGCCGGGGACGGCGCGACGGCTCCGCCTCGCCACGCGGGGCACGCTCCCTCCGGGTGCCCGAGCCGCCAACCGCAAGCGCGGCCGCGACATCGCCCCAGAGCCTGCCGTCGGGTTCGATCGCCGCGGGGAGGTGTCGCGCCCGCTCGGCGAGGGCGCGAATCCGCTCCGCAATCGCCAGGCAGGAGGAACATGCGGCGACGTGCCGCGCCACTGCCTCCGCCTCTGCCGCAGCCAGCTGCCCGTCGGCGAAGTCGTTCAGGCGCTCCCACGACACGTGGGCACCAATCCCTGCGGAAATCCCCTCGTCCCGCTCGTGCATCGTCATGACAGGTACTCCATCAAGAGCCGCCGGGCGCGGTGCAGGTGGGCCCGCACCGTCCCCTCGGCAATCCCCATCGCCTGCGCGATCTCGTCGTTCCGGTACCCCTCCACCTCGCGCAGCACGAAGACCGCGCGCGCGTTAGGCGGGAGGCGCCCGATCGCCGCCTCGAGGTCCAGCCGATCGCCCTCGTCGCCCCGCACCACCCGCAACATCGTCGGCGAATCCTCGTCCTCCCCGGTCAACCCTCCCACCTCGTGCGCCTCGCGGCGCCGCTCCCCACGCTCCCGCTCCAACACCACGTTCACCGCCAGGCGATGCAACCACGTGCTGAACGCCGCCTCGCCACGAAACGTCGCGACTTTCTCCCACGCCCGCACGAACACCTCGTGGGTCAGCTCCCGCGCCCGCTGCCGATCGCCCGACATCCGCACGCAGAGGGCGTAGACCCGACCGGCCAGTGCCCGGTACAGCCCCTCGAAGGCAGCCACGTCGCCGGCGCGCGCGCGCTCGGCCAGCGCCGGGAGATCGACGGCGCCGGACGGAGGGGGCGAAGGAGGCGACATGCCCGGCTCGAGCTCGGGCTCGGGCTCGGGCTCGTGCTCGGGCTCGCGATGAGGGACCGTCATTCGAAGGATGGGATGCTTCAGACCCCCCAAGTGTTTAGCGCGACCCTCGGCTTCCGATAGATTAGCCGCTTACTTCACCCCCTCCCCTTCACTCCCCCCTCGCCGACGCCTTGACCCCGTTCCGCTGGTTCCTGACCGCCATCTCGTTCCTGGTCACGATCGGGGTCTCGGTCTATGTCATCGCGTCCGCCTGGCCCGCCGAGGGAGCGCCGCTTGGACTCCCATGGTGGGGACACCTGTTGTGCCTGGGTGCGTTCGCGCTCGACATCGCCTTCCGGGTCATCAAGATCCGGTTCAGCGCCGACGCCATCGGCGTCCCGGTCTCCTTCGGGGCGATCCTCCGCACCACCCTCGGCGGTGACTTCGCCGCCGCCATCACCCCCTCGCGCTCCGGCGCCGAGCCCGCGCGCTTCCTCATCCTGAGCGAGTCGGGGACCCCCCTGGGCGGGGTCGTCGTGGTGCTCTTCCTCGAGGTCTTCCTCGAAGTCCTCTCGCTCTTTGCCGTCACCCTCGGGCTCGCCGTCCTGCTCGGCGAGTCGGGGCCGCTGGTGAAGGGGATGCTGGGAACCGTGCTGCTCTATTCGGCCGGGGTACTGGGGGCGGGGGCCTTTGCCTACACGCTGTCGCACCGGAACGCCAAGGGGCCGCGCCCCGCGTGGGTGCGCGCCATCGGGGTCAACGCCCTCATCTGGCGGCGCGTGCAGCGGGGGCTGCGGCAGCTGCGGGGGAGCGTCGCATCGCTCAGGGCCGCCCATCGCGGGACCATGGCGCTCGCCCTCCTCTTTTCCATCCTGCACGTCTGCGCCCGCCTCCTCGTCCTCCCCATCATCGTCTGGTCGTACGGGGAACAGGTGCCGCTGGGGCCGATCCTCCTCTGGCCCCTCGTTCTATTGTATGGCGCCGCCGTCGCGCCGGCCCCCGGCGGGGGTGGGGTCGTCGAGGTCGCGTTCAAGGTCGCCCTCGGCGGCACGCTCCCTGCACGGCTGTTGGGAGCATCTCTCATATGGTGGCGGGTCTACACCTTCTATCTCTACACGGTGACCGGGGCCTTCGCGGCCGGACGCACCGTGATGCGGGCCCTGAGGCGCGCACGGAGGCATCACTAGAAGGTCGGACCCGCCGACCACGAGCGGCCCGCGCTCCACCATGAACGAACGTTCATCGTGCGGCGGCCGAGTGGGAGGCAGGAAACCGTCGAGCGGTCGCACCACCCGTGGCATCCCCTCCATTCACGCAAGGCTGGGCCGACGCCTTCCGCGACGCCGTCAATAGCGACGTGTCGTATCGCCAGGCGGGGCTGCAGTGGCAGTCGCCGGTCGCCTTCGTCCTCGACGACGGCGCTCCCGTCGGGCTCATCGGCCCGGTCGCACTCGAGCTCAACCTCGACCGCGGGCTGTGCAACACCGCCCGCATCATGTCGCCCGACGCCTGCACGGCGCCGTTTGTCTTCCGTGCCGACTACCCCACCTGGCGGGAGATCATGGACGGCACCCTGGACCCGGTGGCGGCGGTCATGAACGGCAAGGTGCGCTTGACCGGGAACATGGTCGCCCTCATGATGCACGCGCGTGCGGTGACCGCCCTCGTGCGTTGCGCACAGCAGGTCCCCACCAGCCATCCCGACCAGCCGGCGGCCTGACCGCGCCGCCCGGCGCCACAGGAGCCCGACATGCCCTTCGACCCCGGCCTGGTGGAGCGCATCCGCGATGCCCTCGTCCGCCTTGGCGAGCGCGGGATGCGCGAGAAGGGCGTCTTCAGCGGGCGCGGCTTCCTCGAGGGGAAGAGCACCTTCGTCATCGCCTGGGACGACTCGATCATCGCCAAGATGCCCCCCGAGGCGTACGAGGAGGCGCTGCAGCGCGCCGGCGTCGTCGCCTTTGCGCCTGACGGCGAACGCCCCATGAGCACCTGGGTGGTGGTGAGCGCCGACGTCGTCGCCGACGACCCCGAGCTGGCCGAGTGGGTGGCGCTGGCGCTGCGGGGGGTGCGCAGCGCGCCGCCGGCCAAGGCGCGAAAGGGCGGTGCGCCCGCGAAGTCGGCCCCGCGCGGCAAGCGCCGCTAAACCTTCCTTCCCGCCCTTCCCCGCAGCTCCATGCCCGCCTGGTTCGACGAACTCCGCGGCGACGTCCGCGTCGCGCTGCGCTCCATGTGGCGCGCCCCCCTCTTCGCCGCCCTCGTCGTCACCACGCTCTCCCTCGGGATCGGCGCCGCGACCGCGGTCTGGGCCCTGGTCGACGGCGTCGTCTTGCGCCCCCTGGTCTATCGCGATGCCGACCGACTCTTCACCCTGCGCGAGCAATCGCAGAACGGCGGTGAGCGCCCGACCTCCTACCCCACCTTTCTCGACTGGAAGGCGCGGGCTACCGCGTTCGACCGCCTCGCCTTCGCCCGCGGCGAGGACATCACGATGCAGGAGCCGGAAGGGGCACGTCGCATCCTCGGCGCCTTCGTCAGCGAGGACTTCTTCCCGGCACTCGGTGTCGGGGCGCAGCTCGGACGGACGTTCACGGCCTCGGGGGGCGCCGAGCGTCCCATGGTCATCTCATGGGATTTCTGGCAGAAGCGCTTCGGCGGCGACCCGGCGGCGGTGGGGAGCACGCTGTCCAGCGCCGACGGCGCGTACACCGTCGTCGGCGTGATGCCGCGCGAGTTCGCGGAGCCGGCGTGGGCCGATGTGTGGGTCCCCCTCGACCTCCTCCCGCCGCGGTCGCGGTTCGTGCTGACGCAGCGCTCGCTGCACGTGGACGCGCAGGTGACCGGGCGCCTGGCCCCCGGGGTCACCCGGGCGCAGGGCGAGGCGCAGATGGCGGCGCTCGCGTCGACGATCGCGCGGCAGTTCCCCGACGACGCCGCCGAGTGGACGAAGGTGTCGTTCAACCCGCTGCGCGACACGTTGCTGGGCGACGCGGCCACGCGGCTGCAGGTGCTGGCGCTGGTCGTCGCGCTCGTCCTCCTCGTGACCTGCCTCAACGCCGCCGGGCTCCTGGTGGCGCGCCAGGCGGGGCGGCGGCGCGAGCTGGCCGTGCGCGTCGCGCTGGGCGCGCGCGCGACGCGGCTCGTGAGGCAGGCACTCTCGGAGAGCCTGGTGCTGGCGGTCGCCGGCGGCGTGGGGGGCGTCGCGGTGGCCTCGCTCCTCCTCTCGGCCATCAACCGCCTCGCCCCCCGCACCTTCCCGCGCCTGGCCGAGGTCTCGTTCGACGCCCGGGCGCTTGGCTTCGTGGCGCTGGTGGTGGCGGTCGTGACCGTGGTCATCGGGCTCCTCCCGGCACGCTCGGCGGTCCGCCTGCAGCTGACGGGCGCCCTGCGTGACGGGACGGCGGGGAGCGGCGAGGGGCGCGCCAGCGGGCGGCTGCGCGGCGCGCTGGTGGTGGGACAGGTCGCGGTGGCCGTGGTGGTGGCGGTGAGCGCGGGGCTGGTGACGCGCTCGCTCGTCCGCCTCGGCGACATCCCGCTCGGCGTTGCCCCTGACGGGGTGACGCTGCTGCGCGTCTTCCCGCCCCCCGGCCGGCACGACACCCCCGAGGGGGCGCTCTCGCTGTATCGCCGGCTGGAGGAATCGGTGGCCGCCGTCCCCGGCGTACAGCGCGCCGCCCTCGTGAACCACGCCCCCTTCACCGGGGGAATGGTGCTCACGCGCGTCCTCACCGATGCCCCCCCGGCCACCGACGGGAGCGACGTGGCGGTGTACCGCACCGTCTCGCCCGGCTACCTGGAGACGTTCGGCGGGACGCTCCGAAAGGGGCGCTTCATCGCCGAGGCCGACCTGGCGTCGGTGGGGAGCGGGCTCGTGGTGAACGAGGCCTTCGTGCGGCGATTCGCGGCCGGGGGCGAGGCGCTGGGGACGGTGGTGACCGTCTTTCGCATGGCGCAGGGACGGGCCGACATGGGGACGCGCATCGTCGCCCCCATCGTCGGCGTGATGGCCGACGAGCGCTTGTTCGGCGCCGCCGTGCCGCCACCGCCCATGGTCTACGTCCCCTACACGTGGAATGCTTGGCCCAACACGTACGTTGCGGTGCGGTCGTCGCTCCCGGCCGACGCACTCAGGCCGCTCCTCGATCGCGCCGTCCTGTCCGTGGAGCCGGCCATCCCGATCGCCGGGACGAGCCCGCAGGTCGAGTTTCGCCCCCTCGCCTTCTACCTGGACGGGATGCTCGAGAGCCGGCGGGTGGGCGCCTGGTCGCTCACCGCGTTCAGCGCGGCCGCGTTGCTCCTGGCGGCCGTCGGGATCTTCGGCGTCATGGCCTACCTGGTGGCCCAGCGCTCGCGCGAGATCGGGCTGCGCCTCGCCCTCGGCGCCTCACCGGCGTCGGTGTCGCGCTGGGTCCTGTGGCACGCCGTGCGCCTGGCGATGATCGGCGTGGCGCTGGGGAGCGTGGTGGCGCTGGGGTGGACGCAGCTGTTGCGCAGCCAGCTGGTGGGGGTGACGTCCACCGACCCGCTGGCCTATCTCGGGGCGGCGACGCTCTTCGCCATCGCCGCGCTCGTCGCCGGGCTGGTCCCGGCGTGGCGGGCGGCGCGGGTGGACCCGGTGACGATGCTGCGCGCCGACTGACCGCCGGCGCCTAACGCGCCGGACAGGTGATGCGGGTGGCGACCGACGTCTCTCCCGTCTGCGCGGCCATGCGCAGTGCCAGCGGGAAGCGGGCGTAGGCCCCCGCCTGCGCCCGCACCAGCGCCACGTCGCCCTTGGGGGAAAGCGTCCAGTGCCACTGCGTGTTCGCCTCGGGGCGGGCCCCGATGAGGCGGGCCGATCGCAGCACCTCACCCTCGAATGTCCCCGTCTCCGTCCCCTCGAGGGCGATGATCTCGGTGACGCCGGCGTCGAGTGCCGGGACCCGGCGTTGCAGCCGATAGCACCCGACGATCGCCTGCACCGCCGTGACGCCGGGGCGCGCGTCGATCCGCGCCTCGGCGGCGCCGGTGGTGACCACCGCTTCCAGCTGCAGTGTGCGCTCCCCCAGCACGCGCGCCTTCTCGGTGCGGGTGATGGAGTCGGGGCTCACGGCCAGCGTGCGCTTGGCGGCAGTGGAATCGGCGGGGCGGGCGGTCCCCCCGGCCACGGCGCCCTGTGCCGTCGGGGCCACACCGCGCGCGGCAACGTCGGCAACGGTGGACTCCCGAGCCGCAGGCGGTGGCGCGGCGCGATTCTCGACGGCACCTCGCCCGCGCGAGGTGGCATCGGCCGACTCCTCACGCGACGCGGGCGCCTTGGCGCGCGCGGCCGCCACCTTCTGCTCGGCCGGGGCGGCCGACGCGGCGGTGGGTGCCTGTGTCGGCGCGGGCGCAACGGCAGGGGACTGGGGCGGCGCCGCCACCGAGGGCGACTCCGTCGCCGGCGCGCGTTCCATCGAGTAGTCCGCCACGCTCTTCACTCCCCCGCGGCGTGCGACCACGCTGACCGCCACCGCGATGAACGCGATCCCCGCCGCCGCCGCGAAGTGCGGGCGCTGCCACCACGCCCTGCGTCCACGCAACGGTGCCGGGGCGACACCACCGCTCGTGGCGCTGGAGCCCACCGGTGCGTCGCTCCGCCCCGGCACGCTCGCGGTGCCAGGCGAGGCGCCGGCACGCTCCCGCGGGATCACCCCTCCCGGCACGTCGTCCAGCGCCGACAGGATTCGTGACGACGCCGCGATGAAGCCCCGCGCCTCGGCCACCGCCGCCGAGCACTGCTCGCAGCCGCGCACGTGCGCCTCCACGCGCGCCGCCTCGTCGGGCGGGAGGGCGCTGTCGAGCCAGGCGTGGATCGTCCCTTCGTCGATGTGCGTCATTGATCCCCTCCGGCACGCCGCCGTGCCTCGTCCTGCAGCGCCTCGTACGTTTCCGCCAGGCGCCGCCGTGCGCGCGCCAACGTCGTGCCGATCGATCCCACCGAGAGCCCGAGGGCGTCGGCAATCTCGTTGTAGTCGAGTCCTTCCTCGCGCATCAGGAGGGCCAGCCGGTCGCGCTCGGCCAGCGCATCGACCGCCTTGCGCGCCATCGCCCCTTCCTGCGCGCGTTCCAGCGACGTTTCGAGCGGTTCGGTCACGCGTTCGCGCTCCTCGGCCGCCAGGAGTTGCAGGTGGCGGCGCCGTCGCTCGTCCTTGCGCGCTTCGTCGCGCACCAGGTTGGTGGCCACCGCGAAGAGCCAGGAGCGTTCGCTGGTGAGTGCGTCCTGGCGGAGGGCGCGCAGGAACGTCTCCTGCGCGACCTCCTCGGCCCAGTCGCGGTCGCCCAGGCGCCGGGTGAGGTAACGCACCAGCGGCACGTGGTACAGCTTGAACAGTCGCTCCAGCTCGTCGTCGCGCATGGCGGTGCGGTGCGTGGCTACCAGTCCCGGGCCAGCGAATCCATCGCCGCGGCGTCGAGCCGTTCCGCCCCGTCGGCCGCCAGCGCCACCGCCACCGCGCGCCCGGCCACGATCACCCGGTCGCCGAGCGCGAACGGGGCGGCGAGGTCGTCGAGGCGTTGCAGCAGGGCGAAGTAGGCGGGAGAGAAGGGTTTCACGGTCACCGTGCGCATGGACGGGGTGTAACGTGCATCCGTCCATACCCCGTTGACGAGGGTAAAGAGCCGGTTGGCGATCCGCTTCTGCGTGCCGGCGGCGTCCGGGACGAGCACCGCGTCCAGTTCGGCGACCGACTTGGCCTCGCGCTGGGCCGCGGCCGCCTTGGCCGCCTCGAAACGCGCCTCGTTGTCGCTCCGGGGGCGTTGTGCCGACGGCGCCGGGGCCGCATTGCCGCCGGCCGCTCCCTTCTCGCGGGTCATCGTGCGGCGCGAGCCAGAGTCCTGAATCGACATCGCCGCACCGGTGGTGACGACACTCTCCAGCCGCAGCGGCTGTCCGGCGCCGAGCTGGCGGTTGGCGACGTTCATCCCGGGTTCCACGACCAGGTACGACGAGAACTCGGTCGGGATCCCGTACCGCTCGCCTAACGACTTGATCTCGGCGTCCATCTCGGTGGTGCCGCCGCGCTTGCGCTTCTCGGCGGCCAGCCATCCGACGCGCTGGGCGGCCCACAGGCGGGCGACGAACGGATTGTCGCGCGTGCGCTCGGGGAAGTTGGCGCGCGTCGACCAGGTCACCGGGCCGTCCGGCGACTCGCCTTCCAGGCTCAGCGTCGCCATCCCGTCGCCCTCGTAGCGGGCCAGGATCACCAGGTCCTGTCCGGCGAAGACGTCGAGCGCCCCGGCCGGGAGGAGCTGCGAGAGCCGCACGCCGCTGGCGCGGAGCCGCACGTTGGTGAGGACCGGCGTCGAGAGGCGGCGGGCCAGGAGCGAGACCGTGCGTTCGACCGATTCGTTGTCCCGGACGAAGTGCGCCGTTCCGTGACCTTCGACCGCCAGCTGCTCGACGAGGGTGGCGTTGACGTCGGCGCTGATCCCCACCGAGAAGACGCGGCGCTCGCCGCGAAGGCGCGCCGCCATCTCGGCGATGCGGTCCGCGTTGCGCTCGCCCACCGTCGGCTGACCGTCGGTGATGAAGACGACGAGCGGGAGGCGGTCGAGCGCGCGCGCCGGCCTGCCGCGCCAACCATCCGAGCGGCGACCCTCGTCGCCCATATCGTCGAGCGCCTCTTCGAGCGCCCCCGAGATGTTGGTCGACCCCTCGGCGCGCAGGGCGTCGAGGTAGCGCCGGGCGTCGTCGAGGTTGTCGCGCGACGCGGTCGTCCATTCATCGCGGAAGTTGCGCACGTCGGTGGAGAAGTCGATGATGCGGAATCGGTCGTCGGGGCGCAGCGATTCGAGAAGGGCGCGCCCCGCCGCCTTGGCCTGCTCGAGCTTGCGCCCGGCCATGGAGCCCGAGACGTCGACCACGAAGGTGAGGTCGCGCGGGACCGTGCGGCGTGAGGTGGAAGGCGGCGTGACCGTGATGAGGGCGAAGCCGCGCTCGTCTCGGGTCGGGGCGTGGGCGAGGACGCTCAGCGCCGCCGAGTTGGCGCGGCGGAGCGGGAGGAGGATCGTGACGTCGGCGGCGCTGCCGCGGGCGTCGACCTGGCGGTAGCGCCCATCGTCGCGCGTGCGGAGCGTGTGCGTCGGCGAGTAGGGCTCCCCGTAGTTTGGGCCTGGCTGGTAGAGAAAGCGGACGTGCGACCATTCGCCCCGTTCGTCGTCGCGAGCGTCGCGCGCACCGCGAGTGCCGTGCGCGTCGCGGGCATCGCGCGACGGTTCGCCGCGAGCGCCCGCCAGTCCTGCGAGCCCCTGCCCCCCCGTCCCGTTCGGGTCCGTACCGCGGCGGTAGTCGATGCGCAGCGCGTCGCCCTCGCGCTCGGCGACGCTCTGGTAGCGCACCACGATCTTCTTCTCCTCACCGGGGTTGATCGGGAAGATGCGCGTGCGGAGCATCCCGCTCCCCATCCATTCCACGAGCGCCGGGTCGCGCTGACGGCGCACGATCTCCTCATAGATGCCGCGCGCCTTGTCGGCCGGCAGCGTCTCGCCGGAGACGAGCTCGCCGTTGATCGAGAGCTTGAGGTCCTCGAAGGCGGCGCCCGGTGGGAGCGGGAAGATGTAATCCGCCTCGGCGACCGTCCGCCCGGTGTTCTTGAAGACCTCGGTCACTTCGTAGCGAAGGACGCGGTCGGCGAGGGCGATCTTCGCGTCGCTGGTGAGGCGGACGAGTGTCGGGCCGCAGGGGGCCGGGAGAGGGATGGCGCAGCGGGAATCCGGGGGGCAGCGTGGCGGGGGAGGCGGGGTGCAGGGGCGGGTGATGAGTCGCCCCTGGGCATCGACGGTTGCCGGGAGCGCCGCCGAGGCGGCCACGGTGAGGGTGGCGGCGGAGAGGAGGCGGAGGGCGCTGCTGAGGTGGCGATGGAGGGCGGGCATGGCGGCATCCTGAAGTGGGTCTGATCAGGAGACGTCGCCACCGGCGCCGACTTGCACACCTGCCTCAAAGCTCCGCGACAGGCGTGAAGATTGGGTACGGGGGGCGACGGGAGGACGACGTTCGGCGATTCCTGGAGCATCTGGCGTCGGAGCGGAGGGTGTCTGCGTCCACGCAGAACCAGGCGCGCGCCGCGATCGTCTTTCTGTACCGAGCCGTCCTGCAGCTCCCCATCGGGGAGACTCCAGCCGTGGCGCGCGCCAAGGCCGGTGCGCGCGTTCCCAACGTCCTGGAGCCGGACGAGGTCCGCCAGGTGCTGTCGCACCTGAACGGCGATTCGCGCCTCGTCGTGATGCTGCTGTATGGCGCCGGGCTGCGGCTGATGGAAGCCCTCACGCTGCGCGTGAAGGATGTGGACCTGAAGCGCTGCGTCCTTTCCATCCACGCCGCCAAGGGGAACAAGGACCGGCGCACCGTCCTCCCGGCTCGCCTCGTGGACCTCCTGGGCGAGCGGATCGAGAAGGGACGACGGCGGCACCTTCTCGACTGCGCGCGCGGCGGCGGCTACGTGCCGCTCCCCGACGCCTTGGAGCGGAAGTATCCCGGACTGGCGCGCGACTGGCGTTGGAGTTGGGTCTTTCCCGCGACCAGGGAGTATCGCGACCGCGTGAGCCGGCTGCGGATGCGGTATCACCTGTATCCCACGACCGTCCAGCGTGCGATCACCGCGGCCGCTGCCGCGAGCGGCATCAACAAGCGCGTTTCGGCGCACACCTTCCGACACTCGTTCGCCACGCATCTGCTTCGAGCCGGCTACGACATCCGCACCGTGCAGGAGCTGCTGGGGCACCGTGACGTGTCGACCACGATGATCTACCTGCACGTGCTGGATAAGGGGCCCGGGGTGCGCAGCCCCTTGGATGCACTGTCGGGCGCGTAGTCGGGCGCGGCTCAGCCTGAGCCCTCAGCTTCATCGCCGCCCCCGATCCGCCCCGCGGCCCCCAACCTCACGCTCGGCCCTCTCTCCCTACCCACTCCGCTCGGCCGATGCGACTACTTACGCTGTCATTCGATGCATCCGAACTCGGCGAAGCTCGTTCGAGCTTCAGACGCCCTAAGTGATGCCCTGTGGCGCGGATGCGACAACTCTGGACCGACTCACCGGATCGCGTTAGCGTGCGAGTCGACGCACCCAAGCAGCCTGGGCGCGGTAATTCGGTGATTGAGGGGAAGTTTCTAATTCGAGTTATGCCGCAGCTCCCTAAGAGAGGCGCACTGTGACGGTTCGAGTAGTCGCGGGTTAGCGGCACTGCTCCTCACCGTGTCACTGCCGAGAGTGTGCCGCGCGCAGGATCCCGCGCGCTCAACTGGGGGGCCAGCCCTCCTACCGTTCCTGGGAT